>CAKSGP010000017.1 GCA_934454745.1 uncultured Clostridia bacterium | reverse complement strand
TAGTGTAGTGCTGGCGGTCTATCTCTTGTTTTCGGTTGCTTGCTTCCTTACCGTACATGAGCATTTGCACCCGGATTATCATTACCGTATCCTTCCAAGAGGTTTACAACACCCCAAACTGCAAGACCTGCTCCAAGTGCTATTACAAGTGTCTGTAATACGTTGATTGCTTCAGTAAAAAATTGCATAAAATAATCCTCCTTTGGTTAAAATAATAGGTTAAGGTTCTGGACGTTCTGTGGGAAGTTGAAGGTTTTCCATATTGATGGTAAACACTTGAACTTTTTCTTCGGGATTGAGTTTTGGTTTGCGTGATTTCTGATATTTCTGAATGTCAAATGCGTTCTTTTTGTCAAAATCCGATAAGTACTTATAGTTCGGATGCTTCGTTATATCAAATTTATCTGACAAAAACGGTCTGCATCCTTTAAGTTGCAAAATACATTTCTTACCCTTCATAACAGCAATTTCATCTTCACTCATAAGGGATTTACCAAGTTTTTGGTAGTTCATGCCGTATGAGTTCTGATTACTTCGAGTTTCCGATGTGTTGTAAATATCAATAGTTTCCTTACCCAAAGTTTCAGCCAAATCTTTCAAAGTACTTTGCTCACGGCCACCTAAGAAAAGTACACTGTCACAGTTACCGAAGATGGTATCTGCGTTTTCTTTATAAATTGCCTTGAGCTGACTTTTGGCTTGAATTACAAGTGCTGCCGAAATCTCACGACTTCGTATAACACTCAGTATTCTATGTAGGTTGGGAATGGTGATATTTGCAACCTCGTCAAGAAGACATCTTACGTGGATTGGAAGTCTGCCGTTGTACACATCATCAGCCTTAGTACAAAGGATATTAAAAAGCTGTGATACAACAAATGCCGTGACAAAATCAAATGTACTATCAGTATCACTTGTTATGATAAATAAGGCGGTTTTTGTATCACCCAATGTATCAAGTTCCAATTCGTCATATTCCATAAGTTCACGGAGTTCCCTTATATCAAAAGGGGCGAGTCTTGCACCGCAACTTACTAAGATAGACTTAGCAGTTTTTCCGGCACTTAACTTGAACTTTGTGTATTGACGGACTGCATAATGGTCGGGGTCACGCTCTGCTAATTCATCAAATATTCTGTCAACGGCATTTTTAAAGTTTTCATCATCTTCACGGACTTCAAAGGAATTTATCATATCCAATAGTAATGTGAAATTTTTTTCTTCCTCAGGCGCTTCGTACCAAATGTATCCGATTAGGGCATTGTACAAAAGTCGTTCTGCTTTCACCCAAAAATCTTCACTGTTTTTTTCTCCTTCACCTTTGGTATTCTGAATAAGAGTATTTGTTAATTTCATAATATCTTTTTCATCGTGAATGTACTCAAAGGGATTATAATGCAATGATTTTTTGAAGTTAATGGTGTTAAGCACCTTGATTTTATAACCGCCCTTTACAAGCATTTTTCCACATTCGATAAGAATTGTACCCTTGGGGTCTGTTATCACATATGAACTGTGCATCTGCATCAGGTTCGGTTTTACAAAAAACCTTGTTTTGCCTGAACCTGAACCACCAATTACCAACACATTTTTATTTGTATTATAATCAGGGTTTGCCATACGGCTATTCATAGACAAACGCTCAGTTTGTGTTAGAATAATATTGTTATAAAAGTTTTCGTCAATGTAGGGAGCAACATCATCTGCGTTGCCCCAACGTGCAGAACCATATTCGATTCCTTGACGAAATTTCTTCGCATTTTTTCCTTTGATGATGATAAACCACTTCATTGCTATTGCAACCAAAATACCAATTAAAATATCGGTGATATTGAAAGAAAACAATGGTGGTTTGAACATCTTTGAAATCCCATCGACTATCCCAAGTAAAAAGTTGCTGCTGTGCCGACAGGAGTATGAGATTTTATCTCCAATCCATATAAAAAAAGCGAATGGAAGATTTTTTAAGATAAGTTTTTTGTTGAGCTTAGCCTTGAGTTTTGTTTTTAAATTCATCGCTCAATATCTCTGCTTCTGTGCTTATCTCTATCTGCCGTTCGCTCGTTCTTGATTTGCTCTCTGAAGTTCTTCAGTTTTTGCCGAATAGAAGGTTTTTCCTTGTGTTTTAGCACCTTTGCTGTGTACTCTCGGAAAGCATACTCGAAAACATCCTTATTATTGGACTGAAAGAAGACATAATATGTTGGTGGGTCTTGTGTTTTATCCTTCTCAATGCCGTACATAATCTTATGCTTTTTTGCGACTTTATCAAAGGATTTTATATTCTTTTTACTTATTTCAACACTTGAGTACGACCCACCATGCTTCATCAGTTCCGTTAGGGAGTGTTTACCACTTTTCAGTTCAGTTGGCTTGTTATGCTTATGCCTTAAATATTCACGCATAGCCATAGCCAAAACTCGGCCCGAAAGTTTTGCACCTTTTATTGCAAGAACAATAGTTTTTTCATTTATTTCATCTTGCATTTGCATCACCCCCAACATAAGAGATTTTTATTTAGTCCAAGTTTCACCTTCAGAAGTTGTAATGCCAATATGTTCATTTGCTGCTTCGTTCACGTCTGCAAAATACCATTTCCTACTGTCGTTTACATCGGTGAATCTATTGAGTTTAGTGAAGTTTTTATTGATATAATCAATGTCTGCACTTCTGCCTGTAGCTCGGTTTACAACAGCAACAACTTCGGCACGAGTGATGTTATTATCACCACGGAATGTACCATCTGCATAACCGTTAAGCCATCCTGTGTTCTTTGCATATGCGATTTCTTTTACCGCCCAATAACTGCTCGGAACATCTGTATATTTTACGGTTGTAGCAGTGAAAGATACATCGTTAAACAGGTCATAATATCTCACTGTCATTGCAATAAATTCTGCTCTTGATACAAAATCATCGGGACGGAATGTTTCATCTGAATATCCCTTGATAATTTCATATTTTTCAAGATAAGAAATATAGTTGATGTACCATTCGTTTTTGGATACATCCTTAAATGAAGTGGATGTACCGGAAATCTTTTCGCCCTTTGCTTCAGAGATAAGTCTTGCAAAGATGGCTGCCGCTTCAGCACGTGACATATTACCTTCAGGTCTGAATGTGCTATCAGGGTATCCAAAGATATATGCAGTGTGCTTTTCGCCCGGTAACATTACAACACCGTTTGCATCGGTTTTACCTTTAACCTCGTTACCACTTCTGTCCTTGAGAACAACTTCATAATCGGCTTTTGCCTTACCTGATGATTTTACTGTGATAGTATAATAATTATCATCGGTGAGTTTCTTGCCTGTTGGTAATGTCAAAGTTGCCTTTGTTGTTGATGTGGATTTTGAAACGGATACGTTCTTATTATCCTTATCAACTACAGTGATTGTAGTAGAAGAATAATATCCACCGCCACCACCGCCACCGGAGTATGAACTACCACCTGAAGAACCACCACTTGAAGTTTTAACAGGAAGAGTTACTTTACCGTTGCTGTTAGTAGTTCCGGTTTTTGAAGTATTAGTTTTATCTGTCATAGTTACCGAAACATTTGCTACAGGTTTGTTTTCGCCATCTGTAACAGTTGCCGTAATCTGATTAGAAGTTGTTAAAGTATGTGTATCGGGAATAGTGATATAAATCTTGCCATCTTCAATTTTTACTAAGGCATTTGGAATGTTACCCTTTGTATCTGCCAATGCAACGTTATAGGTAGTTGTGATAACTTCGCCGGGCTTGTCCTCAGTTCCGTCACCGTTTGTGTCTTCACCCGGTTTTTCTTCCTTGTTGGTTACATCAGAGTTGCCATCGCCATCGGTAATGTCTTCAGAAAGCGGAGGAACAATAACCTTACCGTTTTCATCGGTCTTACCATTTGCGGTTTTGGGTTCTGCTGCCTGTGTATCATCTTCAGCCTTTGGCGCTTCTGATACAGTCACAGAAACATCCTTTACAGGTGTTTTTTCTGTTTTATTTACAACAGTTATAGTAATTCTGTTTGTGTGAACAATTTTACTTTCTGTCGGAAGAAGAACTGTGATAGAACCGTCTTTATTTAATGTTAAGGAAACATTTTCTAAAGGCTTGGTTTCATCGACAACGGTGATAGAATATTCATTCAATTCGCCATAACCGTTCTTATCGCTAATGTCGAAAGTTGTCGGAGGAACAACGGCTTTACCGTCCTTATCTGTAAGATTACTTTCAGTTCGTCCCGCTTTGTCTTTTACAATTACATTCATATCTTTGACGGGGTTTTCTTCGCTATCAGAAACAGTTACAGTAATTCTATTATCTACTGTAATTTCTTTTCCTTCAGGAAGCTCAACGCTCAGTTTATCGTCCTCGTATTTGATAAAAGCACCCGGAATGACACCGTTTTCATCTTCAACAGTAATTTTATTTCCATTTACAACAGCTTTACCTTCGCTGTCAGTAATATCCTCTGAAAGAGGGGGTACGGTCATAACACCGTTTTCATCAGTGTTGCCGTTGCGCTCGTTTTCGGAAGCATCTTTAACTGTAACACTCATATCCTTAACTGCCACACCATCTTTATCAAGAACGGTTACACGGATTCTGTTGTTATAGTCAATAAGAGTTTCAGCCGGAAGAACAACAGAAATTGTATTGTCTTCGTTGTATGTTACATAAGCATTTTCGATTTTCTTTGTTTCGTCTTCAACAATAACATTAAATCCACTGATGTGAACTTTTCCGTCTTTGTCTGTATAACCGCTGTTTACAGGGGGTACGGTCAATTTACCATATCTATCTGTAACACCTTTTTCAATGTAGTCCTTATCTGCAATAACAATTACAGAAACATCTTTCTGAGGATTGCCATTATGGTCTTTTATTGTAACAATAACAGGGCTTTCCTTTGTGAGAATTAAACCATCAGGAAGGTCGATTACAACATTATTGCTTTCACCGATTTTAACATCACAGTTTGGAATTTTTACGTTAAATTTATCAGTGATAGAAACAACATAAGTATTTTTCTTATCTTCAATCTCGTTACCGATTGTACCGTTATCGTCACCTGTGTTACTCTGATTGTTCGGAACGTTAAGCTGTCCGTTAGCATCGGTTGTACCTGTAGCATTATTTCCATTTAAATCTTCAACAAAGATATTCAGACCCGATGCAGCCTTCTGATTTTCAGTATAAAATGCAGTGATAGTTGTTTGGTCTGCAAAGTCCAAAAGTCTTCCGCTTGGAAGTTTGATTGTCACCATATCATCTACATCAATAATGATTTCAGAATTAAATACAGGAACACCATTTTTATCTGTTAAAATAATGCTGAAAGCACCGATTTCTGCGGCTCCGTCTTCATCTGTTCGGTCACTATCTACAAGCTGTGCAATGTCGGCTGTCTGCAATTTTTCACCACAAACAGTACATTCAATGTGTTTGCTGCCACTATTTGTAATAGTTGCCGGAGTATCAATTATCCAATCAGAAGGGGTATGTCCTGTAGGTTCAGTATAATCTACCTTTAAAGTATCACCACAATCTGTACAAGTCTTGGTTGTATAGCCTAAAGCAGTACAAGTAGGTGCTGTGATTTCAGACTCATAATTGTGAGGAAGTTTATCTACATAATTTCCGATATAACTATCTCCACACTCACAAGTGAAAGTTGAATATCCCATCGCTTGACAGGTAGGTGGAGTAATTTTTTCTACATAGATATGTTCTTTATTTTCGGTATAATCACCAATATATGATGCTCCACAATCAGGGCACTCGTAGATTGCATATCCGTGTTCCTCGCAAGTGGGTTCAACAACCTGTTTATTATAATTGTGTTCTAACTTATCAGTATAATCACCGATGTAAGAGTCACCGCAAGAACAGGTATATGTCGTATATCCAAACTCTGAGCAAGTTGGATTTGTTACTTCAGCAATATAATCGTGAGGAAGTTTAGCAACAAAATTTCCAATGTATTCTGCATCACAGTTCACACACGAAAATTCTGTATAACCCATTGCTGTGCAAGTGGGAGCAATTACATTTTCTGCAAAATCGTGGTCGATTTTATCAACAAAATCTGTTGTGTAAGTATCTCCGCAATCGCAAGTGTATGTAGAAAATCCCATTGCCGTACAAGTTGGTTCTGTGATTTCTACCGTATGAGTGTGTCCTGTGGGGAGTGCCAATACAGTTTCACATATAGTACATATTTGCGGTTCTGTACAAGTTGCTTCAGGGCCCGGTGTATGGCCTGTAGCATCTTCGGCTATAATCATTTTTTCATCACAATTCATACAATTATGTTCTATAACACCTTCTGATGTACAGGTAGAAGATGTAACGGAAGTTCCTTCGTCCCAATCGTGCCCTAATGGGTCTGTGTGATTTGAAACATAACTGCTTCCGCACATTGTACAGGTGCTTGTAGTATAACCGCCATCTACACAAGTTGGCTCCTTAGTTACATGCTCGTATGAATGTGAAATTAAAGGTGTCATATTAGTGATATAATTATCACCACATACCGAGCAGATGTGTTCTGTATATCCAACACTTCGGCAAGTAGCATTATGCTTATGACTTTCATACTCATGCTCACCTAATGGAGTGGTTTCTTGATAAAAGTCACCGCAATTTTTACATATTACGAGTTTTAATCCGCCTTGTTTACAAGTTGCTTCTCTTATTGTCACTTCTTCATATTCGTGACCTGTTGCCGGAGTGTAATTCATTCTCTGCAGCTCGCCACATCCATCACACTGCCATCTCTCATATCCGAGATTTTTGCAAGACGGCGCCACGGTTTCTAAATATCTAAAATCGTGTTCGTGAGAAGGTGGGAGTACGATTATAGTATCTCCACTGTTTTCATCGGAATTGTCGGCAAGAAGCCATACATAACTCACACCGTTTTCTGTCATTTCCTCTCCGGCATAAGAATATGTAATTTTATAGTAAATAGGATAATAACCCGCAGATGTATAGTTGGGGGCACTTGTCCGTGTGCAATTTTCAGCAGTAGTTCCGTATCTGATGGAAGTACGAACACCACTTTCTGATAAATCACTTACCGTTACGGTGTGTGCATCACCGTCTTCAGTGCCGTAATAGGATGATACAACTGATTTTGCTGTTACATATTCGCTTGACTCATATCCGCAATCATCACATTTTTCTGTTGTATAAAAACGGTTGTTACTAAGCTGTGCATCCACACTTTCAGTAAAGTTGTGATATTCAAGGCCTGTTGTAGCTCGTGCCGTTGTACCTTTGCAGTACTGACAATACTTACCACGCTTCAGAGAAGTAATGTGATAGTCTTCATCATATTGGTCGTATGTTGTAGCATCGAAGTCAATGAAGAAGTTATAGTCACAGGCGTGAAGACTATATACATTATTATTAAAGTCATACGCACCGTAACCGTTTACGGAATTTATTGTGCCACAGAGCTGACAGACACTTTTTGTATAGTGATGTCCGGTGTAATAAGCATCAATTCCCGGTGAACCACTGTCGGTATTACCTGTACTTTCACCATCAATTTTTGTACCATCGGAATATTTAACATCACGGTTAAGAGCTGTTTCACCACTTCGGGTGTATTCAGGCACACGGTATGTTAAAACCGTAGTTGCTTTGTCACATACGCAACAATACTGAGTTTCATAAGTAGTCGTAGCATTTACGTCAAGTTCGTTGGTTCTGCCATTGGAGTTAAGCCAATTATCAGCAGGGTCAACGTATTCGTTGCTTTGTGCCGCAAATGTTGTCATCGGAACAACGCTAATAAGCATCGCAACCGAAAGCAATAAAGAAATAACTGATTTTAAATTAGTTTTATGTTTCATTTAATATTTATCCTCCTTAAAAATTATTTGGTCTTTTGTTGATAGAACGAGGTTTTTATCTTAGGGTGGTCGTAACTTTTTATAAATAGATTTTCTCATATCAGCCACCATACATATCGTGATTTACCTGTGTGGTATAATAACTATCCATCGTGGACGGAGCATTAAATAACACCGCAAGTAAATACTTTTTGATATTCCTTACATCCGTTGTATTTTTCTTCATACAGTCAATGACATATTCGATATGTCCTGCATCAAGTTTTAAGAACTTTGATTTAACCAATGCTGCCGGATATTCGTCACCTGCTATGGTTAAGTAATCTTTTGCTGTGCATACGGTTTCGGTAAGAAGGTCAACAATTTCATCGAGCATTGAAATGTCGTGTTTTAAGTTGATAGCCAAAATCTCATAGTCGATATTTTCTTTGATAATTTCTCTGTATGTTTCGACCTCATCTAATCCAATCTTTTCCTTATTATATTTAGGAATTGATTGGATAGGATTTGATGTATTTATAATTGATAAATTATTACTTGATTCTTTTTTATTTAAAGAATTAGTATTTAATTGTGTTGGATTATCCGATGCCGAATTTTCCGATGTCGGTTTTACCGTTATCGGATTTTCCAATATCGGTTTCTCCGTTGTTGGATTTTCCAATATCGGTGATGGAACTTCTTGGGGATATTCGTAAATAATGTACTCAGTTTTTGACATTCGACCATTAGAGTCACGAGTCTGTCTTCGAGTTATATATCCGAATTTTTCAAGCTCCCAAATTGCGGTTCGGATTGCATCAACTTTTTCACGATTTATCTTGGCAAGTCCCGCCAATGTATAATCCCAATTATCCGGTAGGGAAAGCATCTGAGAGAGAAGACCTTTCGACTTTAATGAAAGCTCTCGGTTTTTCAGGTGATGATTTGACATAACCGTGTAATTGTGATTTTTCTCAACTCTGAATACTGCCATTGCTCCAACTCCTTCCGTTTAAATTTTTTCATAAAAAAAGACACTAACTTTTTTCGTCAGTGTCAGCTTGGGATTTATTCAATTTTTTATACATCTTACAACTCGTCCCATTGTGAAAATGAATGTAGGGACAAAAGGGATTTTTACCATCGAGAAGATAAGAGTCCCTTCCGGTCTTACAAGTGGGACAGAGTTTTTCGGTTTGAACACTCATATATAAAATCACTCTCCTTGAAAATTTTATATAAAAAAAGAACATTCAGTTGTTTAACCAAATGTTCTTTGAGAAGTATTAAATTGTATTTTTTAATGCTAAAATGCACTTAAATATTGAAGTTATTCTATTGTATTCCCACACTCTACATCAATTACGACTCTTACGTTAATGTAGTTTTTTATCTCCTTATTTCGGAATTTATCGCCCTCTGCGTTAAACACTGTATGCTTCGCAAAGTGCCTAAAATAAAGGATTTCTACATATTTTGTCTTTGTAGCAAAACCACAGTCTCCACGTGGTTTGTGTGAGGGAACATATCCACACCTGTGCATTTTTGGGGGACATATCCAAGCTCTCCGAGGAATTTCGCATCACGTGCAAGAGTTGCCGGGTTACAGGAAACATAAACTATGCGCTTGGGGTTTGCACTTGCAATTGCACGGAGTGTTGATTCGTCACTGCCTTTTCGGGGCGGATCCAGTATTACAACATCAGGGCAGATGCCTTCCTCTATTAACTTCGGTACAGCGTTTTCGGCACTGTCGGCAAGAAATTCGGCATTTTCTATTTCGTTTTCCGCCGCATTTACCTTTGCATCATCTACCGCCTGGGCTACTATCTCAATTCCAATTACACGCTTTGCCGATTTTGATGCGGCAAGAGAAATTGTACCAATACCGCAGTATACATCAAGAACATTATCAGTTTTGGAAATATTGGCGTATTCAAGTGCTTTTCCGTAAAGCTTTTCGGTCATGTATGGGTTAATTTGATAAAAGCTATGGGGAGAAATTTTGAATTTTATACCGCAAAGTGTGTCCTCAATTTCGCTCTTGCCGTATATGAGTTTATTTTCCTCGCCAAGTACGCTGTTTGTACGCTTTTCATTTATATTTATATAAATTGACACTATATTGTCCGAAACCTCACATAACCGCTTTATAAGCTCCTCTTCCTTTGGAATTTTTTTGCCGTTTACTGAAAGAACAACCATAATTTCGCCGCTCGTTCTGCCATCACGGATAAAGACACGGCGTATAAGTCCTTTGTGCTTTTCCTCATCATATACGCTAACTCCCTCAGCCTGCATATATTCCTTTACCGCATTGACAATTTCACCATCTATTGCAGTCCCTGCCATACAATCGGAAACAGGTATTATCTCATGAGAACGTCTTGCATAAAATCCGCTTTCGATTTCGCCATTTTTGTTTTTGCCAATTGGAAAAATACACTTATTACGATAACGTTCAGGGATGTCCATACCAAGAATCTCATCACAGACAAAGCCATCAAATCCGCCTATTCTTCTCATTGCCGACTCAATAAATCCACGCTTTATTTCAAGCTGGGCCTTGTATTTTATATGCTGAAGATGACAGCCCCCGCACCGTTTAAATACGGGGCATTTCGGCTCATCTCGCATAGCTGAAGGTTTTTCTATGTTTATAATTCTGCCTATTGCATAACGGGAAAGCACCTTGACAATAACTATTTTTAGAATATCCCCTGTAACTGACATTGGTACAAATACCATAAATCCGTCTATATTCCCGACACCGTTTCCATCGGAGGATACTCCTGTTATTTCTATCTTATAATGTTTAT
This sequence comes from uncultured Clostridia bacterium, assembly GCA_934454745.1. Classification (GTDB taxonomy): domain Bacteria; phylum Bacillota; class Clostridia; order UBA1381; family UBA1381; genus Ornithomonoglobus. The sequence continues at coordinate 2,056 of CAKSGP010000017.1, read as the reverse complement.
TTTTTTCTACCATAATTTCCTCCGTTAATTTCATAACTATATTTTACACTGTTTTTTCGCTTTTTGCAAGCCATAGGGACAAATTGGCAATAATTATCCCCCAGTATATGATATGTACCCCCTCTAATGTTTTGTCCAGAAAACTGGGTACATATCACCCCTTTAGGGATTATTTCGTTTAGAGTTTTTAGGATTGCAATCTTAAAAAAACGGTTTACTGAAAATTCGGGACATGTAGATTTATTGTCATTAGCAGCAGACAACCGCTTTTAAATTGACGGATACTTCTATTTGGTCATCACTGTTAAAAAACATTCTGTCGCCTTTTGTTACGTCAATGCCGTTTATTTTGCCTGTGCCGCTTGTGATGATAATTGTTCCGTTTTTTCGCGGAGGTGTGAATTTTCCGCCGTTTTCAAGCATATGAATACTAAATTTGTCAGTTGCGTTTTTGCCGATTATTTCATACACGCCATTGTCAATTCTTTTAGGGTAATACGTATATTTTTCCTTTATTTCTTCAATGCTTCTGCCGGTATAATCAAACATTTTAAGCATATTTTCAAAACCTATTCCGCCGTGGAGTTTTATATCTTCAATTTTCTTTCCAGACGGTGTTTGCTTTTCAACGACTCCCATTAAGTCAGAGGGTTCCTGAACTTCTATCATAAAGCAGCCTTCACCGATTGCGTGCGGAACTCCGCCCTCGACCAAAACACAATCGCCGTTTTTGACGGGTAATTTATTGAGCATAGAAAGCATTGAGCTTATGTCTTGACGGTAAACTGCCGAAAGCCATTTATCTTTGGTTATGCCCTTCTTGAAACCGAGATAAACGTGGGCATTTTCAGAGCAGTTTAAAAAATACCAGCATTCCGTTTTCCCAAATTTTGAATTAAAGTATTTTTTTGCGAAATCAACTGTCGGATGGACTTGTATAACCAAACGTTCCGCCGCATCCAAAAGCTTTACAAGACAAGTCATTTCGCCGCTTGCCAGATTTTTTATAATTTGACCGTCGGTTGTTATGCCTTCGCCCTCAATAATGTTTTCGCGCCCTGGGTTGAATGCGCGCACAACCGAGGCGGTCCAATCTTCTGGGAAAAATCCGTTCTCACAGTGGCTTTTTTTGTAAAATTCATCAATGTGTTTTCCGCCTAGGTATGTTCTGTAAACTCTGTTTTCTCTTAATTTATAAAGCATTTTTTTCACTCCTGTATAGAATTATTTTTTAAATCGATATTTTGCTTAAAATATTCTGTGCGGTAGTTTTGCCCTTTGCTCAATGATCTTTGAAGTTTTATGCTTCTTCTGTATTGATTCGGTGACAAGCCGTATTCTCTTTTAAAACTGCGCAAAAAATGAGAGAGGTTATTATATCCGCACAAAAAACATATATCGGTTACCGAATCGGCAGTATCGGCGAGCAGTGCAGACGCCTTGCCCAATCGCATACGAACCACATATTCGGCAAATCCCATGCCTGTTTCGGATTTAAAAACCTGTGACAGATACTGCGGCGTTATGTACAGACTTTTTGCAACCGATTGCAGGGTTATGCCCGAACAAAAATTTTCGTTTATCATTTTAACTGCTTCCGAGGCAGCTTTGTATCCTCCCGTTACCGAAGCGGATGATATTTTTTCACCATCTGTTGAAATTCGGTAAACAATGGCATTTATCAAAAATTTAATATACACTTTTTCGTCGCAATGTGCGTACGCTTCGGCAAATAACGAGGCAAGGCACCCGTTTGGATTTATGCCGGTAAGTTTGAAAGATGTTTCCGGAATATTGTCTTTCGCAAGACAGCTTTCGCCAAATGAGATTTTTATATACTTTGCGCCGCAATCTTCTTTTACGTCTATTTTATGAAAATCAAACGGATTTATCAATATTGCGGTAACGGTGTCTGCAAAGATGTCTTGGTTGTTGACCGATATATTTCCGTCAAATGGAAAATAAAGCGTCATTTCGCAATAGGTGTGCGTATGAATCGGATAGCTAAATACTGTTTTGCTTTCGACAGCCGTTTCACCGGCTTTCATGTTAAAAT
>CAKSGP010000016.1 GCA_934454745.1 uncultured Clostridia bacterium | reverse complement strand
ATTTTAACCTGCCCGAATTGTAAAACTTCAGTTAATTTTGAGCATCTAAAAACCGAAATTTACAAATTTTTGAACAGTCTGCTATCTGAAAAATACACCTCAGACGACTTTTTACCCCCAATAATCCGCCGCTGCGAAACACAGCGTTCAGGAATAATCAACCTTTATAAAAACGGCTTTCTGACGTTTGACGATATGAAAAACCGCATTGAAAAAATAAACGCACACAAGAGCGAAGCTGCATTGTGCCAAAGTGAAAATTACGAATTTTCAAATTACGACCTTACGCAGATTATTGAAAAAATCGAGGTTGGAGATGAGGCTGACGTGTACTTTTATCGCTGATTAATTTGATATGAAATACTCATTCAGCACGTTTACAGTCTGCGGACTAAGCTCTCTTACAAGCTTTCCTTTAAGATTGGAAAATGCTTCCTCGCCGATTTCAGTCTTGTAGGAACGCACGTTGTCGATATATGATTTATACTCTTTTTTAACGTATTCGGGCGTAATTGACACACCGCTTTCGCCGCTTTTTACGGCAAGGGTTACGGCGGTTTTAATTTCACTTATAATTTTTGTTTCACCGGACGTAAAACGAATATTTTCAAGCTGGTCAAGGAGTGATTTTAACGTAGTTATAATTTCATCATTCGTGTAAACGTGGTCGGAATCTGACGGATTTCCGCCTGTTGAACTGCCGCCCGACGAGCCGCCGGTTGTATTTTTGCCGGGCGTTATATCCGCCGGCGGAATGTCAACCGAAACAAACTTTGCAAGTGCGAGCGAAACCTCTGCACGGGTGATGTTTTGGGTTGCTCTGAAGGTATTGTTATCTTCAAGCGGCATAAGATAGCTTGCCGCAATTTTATAGACATCTTCCCTCGCCCAATCTGAAATTTCGTCGGTAATCACCGTGTCAAACGGCAAATCAAACGGCTTAGCGGTGCGGTTTAAGATGGCGCAGAACTGCTCTCTTGAAACAAACTCTTCGCCACGGAAGGTAAGGTCCTCAAATCCCTTTATATACCCTGCCTTTTGCGCCGCAAGGACATACGGATAATACCAGTCGCTCTCTTTAACGTCAACAAAAGTATTGTCCGCCTTGTCGCTGTAACCGAAAACCATATTCACTATTTTGCACAGCTCGGCACGTGTAATGTTATTATTCGGTCTGAATGTATGGTCGCCGTAGCCCAAAATAATTTTAGCCTCATACAGCTTATTTACAGCGTCGCACAGCTTTGTGTCCGGCGCAACGTCAGTAAAATATGAATCTTTGGCATATACAGGCGAAAAAGATAAAAGGACAAATGATATTAAAGTAAAATACAGCAAAATATGTTTTCTCATACTCTCCTCCGCTTTTGCAAAAGGCGGACAGAAAACTTAAATTTCTGTCCGCCAAAGATTTTAGAATTTTTCAGTGCTTCTTACAAACTTAAATTCAAGCGCTCCGAAAACTATGGTATAAACCGAAGAGGATTCGGATGTTCTTCTGCTGAACACTTGGTCTGTTGTAAAGTTATGCATTTCATAAAGATTTGTTAAATACTCAAATCTGGTATTAATCTTATCGGCTGTAATTTCACCGAATGACGAACCGAAAAATCTTGTTCCCATTGTATTTATCAAATCCATATACGAAATAATGTGATTTGGCAGGATATTTGCAAACGCTTCATACTGCGCTTTTGTAATAACATTATTGTCTATAGCATTTACAAAATCCTCGTTTGCTTTGTCCAAAAGAACCGAAGCTTCTTTCAAAATTTCGTAATATTCATCCATTGTCTTAAGGCTGTATCCTGATTTATCGAGTACAGTTTCGGCTGTTTTTGTGCCGTTTAAAAGGTTTTCGGGAGAAATAAGCTCAATAAGCTTTTTATAATTCTCGCTTGTGTTCCAAACCTTATAAGCTGTATTTTCGTACTTATCAACAAGCTCGTCATAAATCGGGATAAGCACTGACGAAACAGGATTAATTGCAAGTTCAACGTTGCAAACCACAACGCCGCTGCCGTTATTTATCGCCGTGTCAAGCTGACTGAGCGAATCGCTCTTTGCCGAAGCAAATATTGCAAGCTGGTCGGTCTCTGAAAGATACTGCTTGTAATTTGCAGGAACCTTTGATGCGATATCTTTATAATATTCAAGACCTGCAACCTCGCCTCTTAAAGCCTTTATAACTTCCATTCTGTCTGCATTGACAGTAATCTGCGATTTTGTTGACATCTCGTTTATAATATCGTTTACAAAGGTGTTCGAGTCTGCGCCGGCGGGAACGTGTTTTCCCATAAGCTCACGCAAAAACTCTTCGCCAAAAATTGTCTTGTAGCTCAAAACCGATTTGTATTTCAAGATGTTTTTATCATCATCAAGAATGTTGTTTGCTTTAAGTTTATTAAGGTATTCGTTCTTAATATCAATAAACTCAGTGTTTTCGATAAAGTTTTTGTTTTTAAATATAAAGTCCTTAACCGTATCGGCATATCTTACATTTGAGTTATAGTAAACAGATGCCGTTCCGCTCTTTGAAATCGAAGAATCGGAAATGGTGACCGCCATTTGCTTCCACGCAGGGTTTAAAGTTGCATCAGCCGATACAACGCTGTCAAGGTTATATACAGCGTCCGAAGCAGACTTGTCATACCAGAAATCCTGCTCTATTGTGTGACGGTATGAATTGCCGTCCCATACATTATACGGGCTTTCCCAATATCCGTATTCATAAACCGACGGCATTTTTTTGAGCGATTCTGAAATCTTTTTATCCTTTTTAACTGCCAGACTTGCAACCGTATTTCCACGGCCGTCGGTGAATGTAAGCAGACAGCCTTCGGTAAATTGCGGTGTAAGAATCATATCGTCCGTTATTTTTTTATCCTCATTGGGGTAAATCACCGTACCGGTTAAAGCATCAACCCAATAATCGACAGCATAAATCTTGCCGCCCTCTTCTTTTCTTACGTTTGTCGGAAGGTCTATATCATCACCGTAAGCAGCCTCGTAACCCTCATTTTTATCACCGTCAAACACAACGTCATCAGAATATTCAAACTTAATGACCTTTGTAATGCGGTCGTAGTAAATTTTCAAAACAAGCTTGCCGTCCGCATCAACAATACCCGAAACCTTACTCAGCGAAGTGTTAAGAATAAACCCTTCCTTAGTGGGGATGGTTGCGTTAACTTCGTATCCTACTATTTCAGTAAATTTTTCGGTTGAAACAAGGTCATATCCTGTTTTTTCCGTATTCTGTTCATAAATTTCAACAGTATAATCTGCCTCGGCGCTCGAAGATGACGAGGACGAAGAAGAACCGGGGTTTGTAGAAACAGAGAACGAACCTTCTTTATATTTTGCAGCCGTGTTTTCAACTACGTTTGCAAATGCAGCTTCGCTGCGGTAATTGTCAAAATAAACAACATTGTTAAAGTTATTTACAATAATGCCGCCGCCAATATTGGTTGCGGTAATGCGGACATAGCTTGCGCCCCTTACGAGCAAACGTCCTGTAATGTTAACGTTTGTAAGCATAATCTGCGTTTCGTTTGCACCCTCGCCTATAATCAAATCGCCGTTTATTGTAACGTTTGTAAGGCTTACTGCTTCGGTGTTAATCATAACATTGCCGTCGCAGGTGATGCCCGACCTGAATCCGCCAGTTGAAAAATATGTTTTAAACATATTATACATCATCTGAGCAAATTCAGCTCTTGTTATGTAATCGAGAGGTTTAATCTCATTCATTTCGTTGCCGTTGACATATCCGTTTTTAACCATTGCGGAAACAGAATCAAGCGCCCAGTCGGCAATGTCGGATTTATCAACAAACTTGTCAAGCGAAGAATGGTCTGCGCTTGAAATAACCATTGCACGTGCAACAACCGTAAACGCTTCCTGTCTTGTGATGTAAGCGTCAGGCATCATTTGCGTATCGGATACACCGGTAAAGGTCTGCATTTTTACAGCCTTGCTCATTTCGCCGTAAAACCAGTCGCCCACCGAAACATCCTCATACTGAGAAATGGGTGCGGTCTTGTTTGCACCGAATGCACGGTTTATAATTGCCGCCATTTCAGCCCTTGTCAAAATTCCGTAAGGCACAATTTCCGTACTTGTTCTTCCCATAATAAGACCGTTTTCAACAGCGGCAGTCATAGCCTCTGCTGACCAGTCGCTCGGAAAATCAACAAAATCTTTTGCACTTACTGCCATTACATTTACCGAAAACATAGTAAGTACAATGGCAGCCACAAGAATTGCCGACACAGCTTTTCTAAATTTTTTTCTCATAAAGACCCCTCCGTTTATTTTACATACATATTTATATAATAAGCCTTTTTCAACTGTTTTTCGTTGTTATACGCAGTCTGCACTGACGAAACAAGCGACATATCCCGTCCTGCTGAGGACAAAATGGATTTTAACTCCGAAATAACGGCATTAACGCTTGCGTCGCACGACGATTCAAGGTTTGCCGCCATTCCGATTGCCTTTTTTCCGAGCGCCTCTTTCGACGCTTTTGTGCGCTCATCCTTCGGCAAGGCATTATATTCGGATATTATAGATGTTCTGAGCCCTTCCAAAGCTGAAGTATACTGTGCCTTAAGAACATACATTTTTGCAATTTGTTCCGCTATTTTTTCATCAACTTCAGTCTTGTTTTTTTTATTTTCAAAGCTCGGAATACCGCTGTTTGACGGCATATTCCCGCCGCTTTTTCTGCCGAGAATAATGTCAATTGCCTCTTTTTCGGACAAAATTCCTTCCTCGAGGCTTTTTTTCTGCGCCTCGTCAAGCTCTCGCATTTCGCCGGCATTATATTCCTTCAGCGCATCCGTAACAATCTTATCATTTTCTTCGATTAAGGTTGAAATTTCATCAGGCGACGAATACTTATATGCAATATACAGCGCCTTTATATTTTCCCTTTGCCAGACCGCCGCTGCCGAAACCAAAACAAGCAACAAAGCCAAAACTATAAGTGTGATTTTCAAAGGTTTTTTCATTACGCACCTCTCATTACACATTAAAGTATATAACTATAATCATTATATAACTATTTTGCGGTAAAGTCAAGAAAAATTTAGGATATTACCCACACAAAAAAGCGCTGGCACAAACATCAACCTGTGCCACAGGAAGGTTGCTCCTCTGCATAAAGTTTATGTCAATATCATTCTCCCGAAGCTGTGACGAGAATATTTTCGCATTGCCCTCCGAGCCGAATAAAACTACTTTTTTGTCATATGTTGCCAATCCCTCAACCGGAGTGGGTTTGCATACGCCGCAATAAACGTCGAGCGACACTCTGAAGAAGAATTTTAAATCAACGGTATAGTATCCCCTGTTAAATGCAACAGGCTCAACGTCGGTATATATCCAGACAATTTCAACCTTTCTGCATTTTACGTTTACAGCGTTGTTAACAAGGTTTTGACCGCTTGCGGTAAGAAATACCCTAAGATTTTCAAGGCACTCTTTATCCTTGCAGGAACCGTATACCTTTCTTGTCTGCACGCACGCCGAGTCGGGTGCATTGCAGCAACAATCTTTTGAACCAAAGTTTTCACTCATAAAATTAACCTCCTGAAAATTAAAATTTACTTTGTTCATTTACATAATATGTCAAAGCGCAAAATGTGTGATTTTTGTAATATAAACAAAAATTTTAAAATAGAATTTATTAATAAAATATCAGAAAGGAGCAGTTTTATGAAACTTTTTGTAGTTCACAAAGACACGGTGATAATATATTTTTTAATCCTCGCCGCAATATGTTCGGTGATAACGCTCAACTGGGACACCACGGCAGCGGTTTTTGAAACAATGGCGCCAAAAAAGGATTTGCCCATATACTGTGTTCAAAAGGAAGAGAAAATATGTGCCATAAGCTTTGACGCTGCGTGGGGAAATGAGGATACTCACACGCTGATTGAAATTTTAAAAAAGTATAATGTTAAAACGACCTTTTTTGTTGTAGGCGGCTGGGTTGACAAATACCCCGAATCGGTAAAAGAGCTTGCCGATGCGGGGCACGAAATTATGAATCACTCGAACACACATCCTCATATGACAAAACTTTCAAAAGATGATATGCAAAAGGAAGTGTCGGAATGTAACGATAAAATCGAAAAGGTTACAAATAAAAAACCGATTTTGTTCCGCCCTCCCTACGGCGACTATAACGATTCTGTCGTTTCCGCTATGCGTGATATCGGTATGTATACTATCCAGTGGGATGTGGATACATTGGTAATGAATGGAACGATTATGTCTGACTCATTTCTGCGCCTCAACCATCAGTGTGCTGTCCCATATATGCTTTAATCGGACACACTTTAATACACTGCTGACAACAGATGCACTTGCTTTCATCAATCTGCGGATATTCGAACCCCTCCTCGTCCTCAGCCATAAAAATTGCCTCTTTCGGACAAATAGCATAGCACGCCGTACAGCCGCAACATTCTTCTTTTCTGTTATATAGTACCGGTATCTGTTTTTCCACCGTTAATCACCTTTTTTATTATATCTTTTTCCTCATTATTTTGCATAAATGTTTAATTAGTTGAGCTATGTGTATATCATATGCAACCCGGGCTAACCGACTCTTCATTTTTCCGCAAAAAGTGTTATTTCCAATCCACTTCTGCACATCTGAATATCCGTAATTATGATAAATATTCCAGAATTCATCTCTTTTATCCGGTCTATCACAAGGGTGAATCATGTGCGGCTGCCTCACTTCACACTCTGATATTTCCTTAGCCTCATTTTTCTGATTTAATATAATCGTCTTAATAATGTTGTCACCCGTCGGAGTATTGCTTACAATCAATGAATATGCTTCTTCATCCCTGTAGCCCCAATGATCAGCAATAGTCAAATCCGAAAATCTTTCTTTTGTGGCAAACGGACATTCATAACAGCTCGGCCGAAGAATCAAGTTCTTTAAATAAACCGAATAAAACCAATCATATCTTGTTGTTGGGGAATTATATCTTTTTTTATTATCGAATAATACTTCCATATCCTGTTTTTGACCTTTGCGGTGTTTTGCCCTAAAATTAACACTTTTCGCTTTTCCTCCGTATTTCACTTCAAGATTATGAATATAATCTGCAAGAAAAAGCTTACTGCCCACGCCGTGGCATATTAACTCTAACGTCACTAATCTGTCAGTACAAATTTTAGATGATGATAAATATTTTAAAACTGCAAAATTTTGGCATGGTGTCCCTGTCAATAACACAAATTTTCCGCATACCAAATCTTTCTTTATCTGCAAAAAAACTTTTCTTATATCACTTTGAACATATTTGGAGCCTCGCATCTTATCCCGTTCTTCTCTGCTTGTCACACGAATATGTTTAACATTCAAACTCTCGTCAGTAATGCAACCATACACAACTCCGCCCATATCAAGCACATAGTCACTAATTGCCGTAAAAGCTCCACCTGATGAACTGTTTTTTCTTACAGATTCATCACCGTGTAAAAATCTATAATACTTCTGCATTTTAACTCACTATACAACAGCATAAGTTAAAACACATATGTCAACTAATCAATGAACAATTCTCATCAATTTTCTCAAGAGAAATTTGAACTTCCACTTCCGAAAAAATGCGGATAGACTTTTTTTAGAAAAGTCATCCATAACTTTTCTGCGAAAATCCGGGCACCTTGTCGATTGCTGCATATTATTTTGTATCACATCATCAAGGGTAACTTCTTTATAAACAAGGTCGTTTTTAACCGCATCAAAAAAATTCATCGCCTTATCTGTATTTACCATAAGAAATGATGTACCCCGTGGATTAAACATTTCCGGAACCTTCGCTCTCACCTTCCAAAAGTCGCCGATTGTAAAATCCCCAATTCTTTCTGTGTTTGCGTAACGGCACTCATAGCAAGACGGCCTCATAATTGAATCAGAAAAGTACAGCCAACTATAGCCTCTAAGCGATATTTCCTTGTTGCCGGACCTCGCTATACACATCGGCCTCAGCCACCCTTTTCGTTTATCCTTGAAGGTCAGATAGTCCAATTTCTTATTTTTCCAACCGAGAAAACCTTTCCAAACTCCCGGACTTCCAACCCCATGACAAATAATATCGCATAATATCAGGGATTCATCATTTAATTTTCTTACGGTAACGTATTTTTTAACGGCAGCCACCTGGCAAGGTGTTCCGATATACAACAATTGTGTACCTTTACCCAGCTCGCTTTCGATAGTCTTATAAATACTTTTATCGATATGTGATTGAATATATTTTGAACCTCTGCAAATATCTCTTTCTTGAGGGGTTTGACATACTATGTGTTCTACCCTATTAGTTGCATAGTTGTACCCCCCCCCCCCCCAGAATTTTTCCATTATTTTCCAAAACAGCATCCGACAATGCCACAAAGACAGCGCCTGAGGAGCTCTTCTCAATTTCATCCGGATTTTTGTGATAGACGACATATACTCTTTTCATTGTATCCTCCTACTATTTCATTACAACCTTTTTTCTAATAATGCTATATCCAGACCATATAACCGACTTGTTTACAACAACAGCATATCCGCTTGCAATAACAATTGATATGCTGATGCGCAACCAGTTATCATAACAGCTGAGCAATGAAACAATTGCAGCAATCACTGCCTTGACAGCAATTTTCTTATAATCGTCTTTTAATTGAATATGCTTTCTTAAGCCTTTTTTTCTGATTAATACAAGTACAATGTCCGCAAACAATGTCGAACCCGCTGCGGCATAGAGACCGATATATTTTATAAGCCCAATATTAATAACCAGATTAATAATTGCAGCAACAAGCGTCGAAACCGCCATTACATCTGTTTTTTTCAAAGCTGTGAACAACCCTGAATAAAACTTTGCCAAACTATCAAAATACATCGCCAGCAACAAAATCCATATGTAATTAAAACCTTTGACATAATCACCTCTGACAAAGATTCTAAACATGACCGGCATAAACGCAATCATGAGAATAATTACAGAGAACATCATATTGCTTACGGTATTGTGCAGGGATTGGTAGTATTCTTCCGCCTTCTCCTTCCCCCTCGCCAAAACACGTGATGCACTTTCGCTCCACGCTGTGTAAAAGTAATGATAAACCGTCTCTACCACATTTGGAAATTTATATGAAACCGAGTAAATTCCGTTTGCCGAGGCACCCATAAAACCGCTGATTACCAGCCTGTCTGATATGTTGATTATCTGCGCACACAAAGCATTGGGAATCAGCGGAAGAGAGTACTTCAACATGGGTTTGGTGGTATCCATGGAAAGATACCGCAACCGAATATGTTCCCAGATTTTTGCTGCCACAGCAACAACTGCAAAAGCCAGTGTCTCAGAGATACACATTGAGAACAATAATCCTCTCATACCCCATCGCAAAACAGCCACAACCAAAATATTCAGCAGCAACTGCAAAATATTTTTCGCACTGGAAATAATCGCATACTCTTTGATGCGTCCCAGGCCACGAAGCATACTGTTTGCAAAATTATACAATGCTGCTGCCGTCACATACACCCAAATATACAAACAATTTCTTATGCCACCAAAAGTATCTGCTCCGTACAAAATAATTCCTAACAAAAACATACCGGTTAGCACAATAGCAAAAGCATTGGTTATAATTCTTTTAAACTCTTTGCCTTTATTTCCACTGTCAATAATAAACCGAAACATTGCTTCGTCCATCGCTAATGTTACAATGGGTAGCAAGAATGCACTTATCGCAACAATAAAATCATATGTTCCGTATTCTTCTGTGCTAAGTATAGACGTATACAGCGGTAAAAGCAAAAACGAAACCATTTTTGCACCGAAATTCCCCATTGCGATTAACCATGTATTTTTTAGCAATCTGCTTTTTTCACTCATATTATTGTTCCCTAACGATTTCTCTTAAAATTTGAACTGCCTCATCTCTAAGCTCTTTTACTGCTCCATTGACCTTTTTATAGTCGATTATTTCCTTCATATCAAAACTGTCGCTCTCAATATCCCTATATAACAATCCGGTTTTCATCATTAAATCATTTGAACGATTGTTAAAACTATGCTTTGTGTTTAGCTCTGTCGCAAATTGCTTCTGCATAATAATTGAAAAAGCTGTACCGTGAAACGAATTAGTAAAAACATATTCTGAATGCTTTATAAAGGACAAAAAATCTCTGGGACTCGAATTTTTGAAGAAAACCCTACTGCGCTTAGAATCCACAAGGATTAATCCATTTTCCTTGCAAAACTTTCTTGCATATTTCCGAAGTTTTCTGTCTTGCGCTATTGTATAAAGAAAGGCATATTTTCTTTTTACAATTCTCGGTGAAGCAATTGTCTCGTATTTTTCTTTTTTCAGTAATAAAGTTGGGTCAATTACAGCCTTAGCTCCATTTTCGCTCAAGAATTTATATTTTTCTATTGAGTCCTCCTCACGAACAGTCAGTACACGAAATTTTTTTAACTCTTTCTGATATTGCTCGCATACTTTTCCGTCAAGATGTGCATTTCCGAGGCTTGCAGCATATGAACATTTTTTCGTATCATCTTCAGTAAAGCCTAAAAGAAATGCTCTGTCCTCTAAATTATTTTTATTGTTCCAAACCTGGTCACTGCCAACAATATACACATCGTACAAGTTCTGTCGATCTAACTTAACAAGTCCATTAAAATCAGAATATCTCTTTTGAGATAATTGCATTTCTTCTCCAATAAATAAGTCAAATGCCATATTCTTCTTTTTTCGATAGAAATCCTTCACAAATTTAATAAAGTTGCCCTTTATACTCAAACTCCTATCATATGAAAACAATCTCATCTGCGACTGCATATCCAGGCTCAGATAATCAATAATCTCACTGTTAACGCCCATATCGTTAAGTTTTTTTTGCAAAGCATAAGCCTGCAACACTGCACCATAGTTATATGCTCTGTGAAATGTTAAAATACCGACCCTCATCCACATAATCCTCCCCTTTTACATTGTCATCCGGCTGTCATGCACGAATTTACGAAAACAAGCTACCTCATTTCATATTATTCTTATACTGCACTGCCAATAGCCAACCAGTCGGAGCAAACAGAATACACAGCATCTTTTTCAAAACTCCGTTTGGAATACCAACAATTTTTCTAAAGGTATATCCGTTCAACAATCCATCCCTTGTAAGCCCCACAAACGACTGAATAAAGCGTTTGGGGTAATAAAAGAAATATCGAAATTCGTTGTTGATGAAATGCGTCCACAAGTGGATATTTTCTGTATATCTAACACTGTGTTTACTATTTGTCACCGAGTTGTCCGTATCCCTATAATATATTCTTAGTGCATCATTAATAAAGCGTGTTTTGTACTTTTTTGCCATCAGTTGCCACGTAACGGTTTCGGGAAAAAAATGAGCGTCAGATATTTCAGGAAATTTAAATTCCTTAAAAGCGCTTGCATTAAATAAATTCCATTTCTCACTACGCATTTTATACTTAAAATACGCTTCTTCATCTGTAGAATCAAACTCTTCAAATGGGAAATCCTGCCCTATTGGTTTTTTTGTATCATTGTCTAATACTCTGCAATTAACCCCCTTAAAGTATCGTTTTTCATCATCAGGTATTCTATCCCATGCAGCAATTAGCCTCTCCAATGCATCCGGCACAAATGCATCATCAGAATCTGCAATAATAAAGAGCTCACTCTCAGTCAGGTCTAATGCTCTGTTCACTGCGACATGTTTTCCGCTGTTTTTTTGATAAAGGTATTTAATTGGAAATCTATTTTCCGCAATAAATTTATCAACAATTTCCTTTGTATTATCAGCAGAACCATCATCAATAATAAGCCAAGCAAAGTCCTTGTAAGTTTGCGCTACTAATGAATTATAAACTCGGCTAATAACATTCGCCCTATTATATGTTGGTGTAAACACCGTTAATCTCTCCATAATAAATCACCCAAACATAAAGTAGTAGTATTTCTCTATCTCTTCTATAGCAACATCCTTCATTGTTACCTTTACAAATGATATTTCTTTCGTATCAAAGCCTTTGTCAACCCAACTTCTTTTAAATTATAAATATTAAAATTCATCTTATCGGGTGTAGTTCTTAAAATCAGTACTCTCATGTTTCTCCCCCTCATCAGAAAACATTAACGGAACGATAAAAAACAATCCCACTGTAACAGGATTGAAAAATGTCGATGTTGCTATGCTGGATGACACCTGAGTAATCACTATAAACAATGCAGCAAAAAACATATAATTATCATTTTTCGTTCGCTTTAATATATCTTTGCATAACTTATAAACGAGCACAATCATCAATACCGTACCGAACACACCAAACTGCCCCATAATTGCAGGCCAGTAGGTATCGTGTGCAAACATTGGCTGCAATCGGTTTAGCCCATAAACCTTATTAAATCCATATTCAATATAAAGTTTGGAATAATATTTTACAGCCGCATCCGTACCATAAGTTGCAAATCCGGATCCAAGCGGAAAAAAACGTTTCATGGTGTGCACACCATATACCAGTAATTTTGAACGGGGAGCTGATGTATTGACAAAATACGCCTCAATCTGGTCTACAGCAAAAAAATATAAGATGCCGATTATCGGAACAACCGTCTTTAAAGAAAATCGAAATTTTTTCTCTTTTTTAATTATAATCCTATATAAAAAAAGATAAGAGATACAATACATAAATGCCCTGGACCTAAGCGTAGACAACCAAACAATTATCGCAACAATCGTAGATATGCTCATCTTTTTTTTCTGATATCCCATATCCAACGTGAGGATGAGTATGATATAATAAAACATCATGCTCAGCTGACCCGCAACATGGTTAATAAATTGAAACGACCTTAGACCGAATCTTACATCATTGCCCATTGGTACGATATGCAAC
>CAKSGP010000015.1 GCA_934454745.1 uncultured Clostridia bacterium | reverse complement strand
CCCATATACTCACCTATTGCTTTTTTTAGCAATGGGTAATGGGTACAGCCTAAAATTAATGTATCAACTTCGGAATCACGTATGTCTTTTAAGTATTCATCTATTACAAGCCTAGTAACAGGAGTGTCAAAATGTCCGTTTTCAACAAGGGGCACAAACAGTGGGCAAGCTTTTTCAAAGATTTGTGCCTGATTGTTGTATTCCTTAATATATCTATTATACGCACCGCTTTTTATTGTTGCAGGTGTGCCTATTATTCCTATTTTGTTGTTTTTTGTCACTCTTGACGCCTCATAGGCACCAGCATCAACAACTCCGAAAATAGGTACATCGAATTCATCTTTAATTTCAGGTAATGCGGCAGACGATGCCGTTCCGCAAGCTATCACTATCATTTTAACGTTATGCTTTAAAAGGAAGTTTATATCGTCATAAGTATATTTTAAAATGGTTTCCTTTGAGCGTGTTCCGTAGGGTACACGTCCCGTATCTCCGAAATATACAATGCTTTCGTTTGGGAGAAGTTTCATAATCTCTTTTACAGCTGTTAATCCCCCAAGCCCGGAGTCAAAAACACCTATTTTTCTGTTATCCATTATTTAACTCTCTCCTCAGCAAGGCTTATAAGCTTATCAAGAAGCTCGCCATAACCAATTCCTGCGGCATCCCACAGTTTGGGATACATACTTATATTCGTAAAGCCCGGAAGTGTGTTTATCTCGTTTAAAATAACGGAGCCGTCTCTATATTTTACGAAGAAATCCACTCTTGAAAGTCCCTGACCATCAAGGGCCGTAAATGCTTTTATTGCATACTCACGTATCAGCTCAGAGGTTTCCTCTGAAATCTCTGCCGGTATAACAAGCACAGTTGAGTTATCGTTATACTTAGCATCAAAATCGTAATATTCAACAGTTGGTTTTATCTCACCCACAACCGATGCACGAGCATCACTGTTACCTAAAACTGCACACTCTACCTCGTGTCCGTCTATATGCTCCTCTACAAGGATGCGTCTGTCATATTTTTTCGCATTATTCAATGAGGATATAAGCTCTGCTCTGTTATGTGCCTTGCCGATACCAACAGATGAGCCCAGCCGTGCCGGCTTAACAAAGCAGGGATAACCGAGCTTTTCCTCTATTTCATCAGCTTTTTCCTCAAAATCATCACTGCCATTTACTACGACCCAGTTCGCCTGAGGAATACCTGCAGATTGAAATACAAGCTTTGAGTATGTTTTATCCATACCGTTTGCCGAGGAAAGGACACCCATACCTACATATGGAATATGAGAAAGCTCAAAGAGTCCCTGAATTGTGCCGTCCTCACCGTATTCTCCGTGAAGCACAGGGAATATTACATCAATATGTATTACCCTTACAGTATCCCCAAGAACTATAATTCCGTGATGTGCACTGTCAGGGGATATAAATGCAGGAGTAAGATTTTTAGTATCCTTTTCCCAATCACCGTTTTCTATTATACTGACATCACCTGTAAAGAGATACCATTTCCCCTCACGTGTTATGCCGATTTTATATATTTCATATTTGTCTTTGTCAAGATTATTAATAACAGATGTTACAGACTTTTGCGATATATCGTGCTCCGGCGATTCACCGCCGAATATAACACATAAATTCTTTTTCATATTTTCTCCGTTCCGCCAAAGTTGGCTAACATATCTCTCTTATATAATACATTATTTGAGCAAAAATTTCAAGGGGTATCACAAAATTTCCAAATTTTTACTGTTTGTTCTTATTTTCGTTAAAAATGCCGAAAAGTCCTTTGGCAAATCAGAATCAAACTCCATAAGTTCTCCTGTTTTAGGGTGCGTAAATCCAATTGTTTTTGCGTGGAGGAGCTGTCCCTTACCTTTTTCACGATCTTTTTTTATACCATAGACTCTGTCCCCCACTATACTATGTCCTAAAGATGACATATGCACTCTTATCTGGTGAGTTCTGCCTGTTTCTAAGGTACATTCCACAAGAGTGTATATACCAAACCTCTCAAGGACCTTGTAATGGGTTATCGCCTCTCTTCCCCCCTCAATTATCGCCATACGTTTCCTGTCCGTGGGATGACGTCCGATAGGCTTATTTACCGTTCCTGCATCCTCTTTTATATTCCCGTTTACAATGCACTGATATTTCCTTAATGCTTTACGTTCCTTTAACTGTGCCGACAACGATTCGTGTGCCTCGTTTGTTTTTGCAACGACTAAAAGTCCTGATGTATCCTTATCTATTCTATGCACTATACCTGGGCGTACAGCACCATTTATGCTGCTCAGATTGCAATGATAAAGAAGTCCGTTTACAAGTGTGCCTGAAGCATTGCCCGCCGCCGGATGTACTACCATACCCCGAGGTTTATTTACAACAATAACACTATCGTCCTCATAAACTATATCGATAGGTATATCCTCAGGCTTTGCCTCTATTCCTTGAGGCGTTGGGACTGCGACTACAATCTCATCGCCAATATTTACTTTTGTTTTTTTCAATGCGGTTTTACCGTTTACGGTTACACAGCCCTCCTCAGCAAGCTTTGATGCGTAACTGCGTGAAATATCACTGTTTTCAGATATGAACTTATCAAGACGTACACCGCAGACATCGGCAATTATTATAATTTCATTCATTTGTTTTTTCCTTATCAAAGAACAGCACGTAAAGCACTGCCGCTATTGCTCCGCCTACTACTGCCATATCGGCAATATTAAATACAGGGAAGTCAAACCATTTTATATCGATAAAATCCACTACAAACTGATACTGTATTCTGTCTATTGCGTTGCCCATTCCTCCTGCAAAAAACAAAACAACGGCAATATTTTCCATGAGGTGTTTGGGTTTTCTCACAATTTTATATACAACAACAGCTATAAGGAATATAACGGAAATTGCCGTAAGAAGCATTGTGTTCTCGCTTAAGACAGAAAACGCCGCACCTGTGTTTCTTACATACATAAAATCCGCAACAAAGGGAATTTCCCCGAAAATCTCACCAGGGCGGAAGTTTGCTGTAATATACCCCTTTACCCAACGGTCAAGACCTACAAGGAGTATAACAAGACCTATCTGCCATACTAAATTTAAAATACTTTTCTTTTTCATATACAAAATCCCTTTTATTCTGTAATATACTCTATTGCATCAAAAATTTCAGCCTCGGTAACGTCTGATACACGCACAACCTCACCAATAGCCGTGGGCAGTACGAAATTCAGCTTGCCCAATGCTTTTTTCTTATCCTTTTGCATAAATGTATATACTGTTTGCGAATCAGGCAACGTAGCTTTTACTTTAAAGCCGTAGCTTCTTAGCACCCTTTCTATGTCCTGTGCTGTTTCTGGGTCAATCATCCCGCGTTTTTGGGCGATACGGCATACCGAAATCATACCCAGTCCTACACATTCGCCGTGAGTCATTTTAAAGTTCATAGCAGATTCAACTGCGTGACCGATTGTATGGCCAAAATTAAGTATTGCTCTTAGTCCCGATTCCTTTTCGTCCTGCTCAACAACACTTGCTTTAATTTCACAGTTGCGTTTTGCCATTTTTATAAGAATCTCGCTATCAAGGGCTTTTATATTTTCAGGATTGCTCTTTATAAATTCGTAAAATTCTTTATCACGGATAATACCGTGCTTTATAACTTCGCCCAT
Source organism: uncultured Clostridia bacterium (assembly GCA_934454745.1). GTDB lineage: Bacteria > Bacillota > Clostridia > UBA1381 > UBA1381 > Ornithomonoglobus. The sequence goes on along the minus strand of CAKSGP010000015.1, from coordinate 9,507 downwards.
TCCTGAAATAAACTGTATTTGAGGAAGTGTTTTAAGAGTATTAACATTTATATATACAAGCTTTGGCTGATGGAATGCACCAAGGATATTCTTACTTTCCATAAAGTCTATACCTGTTTTTCCGCCTACGGAGCTATCGGATTGAGAAAGAAGTGTTGTAGGAATTTGCACAAAGCTTATACCACGCATATATATAGACGCGGCAAAGCCTGCCATATCGCCTGTTACACCGCCCCCAAGTGCGATTATCATACTTTTTCTGTCAAGTCCGTTTTCTATACAGGCACCGCACATACCCAAAACTGCGTCTATCGTCTTATTCTCCTCACCTGCATCAAATGCATAAACACTGCACGTAAAGCCCGATTCAGTGAGGGTTTTTGATACTTCGTCTGCATAAAGCTCTGAAACATTTGAATCTGTTATTATCAACAGTTTTTCAGGTGCATTTATTTTCTTAAGCTCCTCTGCAAGACTTGAAAAGCTGTCAGAAAATACTATATCGTATGAATTTTCTCCTAAATTAACGTATAGTCTGTCCACATTATTTTCCTCCTTCAAGAGGCAGCGATGCCACCGCATTTAGTTTCATATCGGCACGTACTCCTGAAATGTATTCATAATAACCTGCCGATGCTATCATAACTGCATTATCGGTACAAAGCACAGGCGGCGGATAGAGTACGTCTATATTAAGCTTTTTAGCTTCCTCTGTCATTTTATTACGCAATGCGGAATTTGATGCTACACCGCCTGCGATTACGATTGTTTTAAGATTTTTACGCTTTGCGGCTTCTATTGTATGTGACACCAAAGCATCGCAAACCGCCTCCTGAAATGATGCGGCAACATCTGCCTTGTTGTATTCCTCGCCTTTTTGTTCAAGCTTGTGTATATGGTTTATAACAGCCGTTTTAACTCCGCTGAAGGAAAAATCAAGAGAATCCTCCGCCATTTTTACTCTTGGAAAATCAAACGCCTCAGGATTTCCCTCCCTGGCAAGTGCATCTATTTTAGGACCGCCCGGATAACCCAATCCAAGAACTCTTGCAATTTTATCAAACGCCTCACCTGCGGCATCGTCACGTGTCATACCCATAATTTCATATTCAAGAAAATCCTTGGCATAGACAATATGGCTATGACCGCCTGATGCAACAAGACATATGAAGGGCGGCTTTAAGTCTTTGTGTGCAACGTAGTTTGCACATATATGGCCCTTAATGTGATGTACGTTAACAAGGGGTTTTTTTAGTGCATAAGAAAGTGCCTTTGCAGCAGACACGCCAACAAGCAATGCACCTACAAGACCGGGCCCGTAGGTTACGGCAATTGCATCAATGTCCGAAAACTTTACACCGGCATTTTCCAAGGCCTCATCTATTACCGCATTTACTGCCTCAATATGGCAGCGTGAGGCTATCTCCGGCACAACACCCCCGTATCTTTTATGTATGTCTATTTGTGAATTGATTACGTTTGAAAGCACTTCGCGTCCATTTTTTACAACTGCCGCCGCCGTTTCGTCACAGGAGCTTTCAATGCCCAGTATAAGTACGTCCTCCATCAGTCTGTTCCTTTCAGTATTTTAGTTCCATTATCAGTGCGTTCTCACCCTTATAATAACCCTTGCGTTGGCTGATCCCGCAAAATCCGAATTTTTTATATAAGGCCTGTGCCGCAATATTGCTTTCTCTTACCTCAAGCATCATTCGCTCACAGCCGTGTGATTTTGACGTTGCAAGAATTTGTTCCATAAGCTTATTACCAATGCCGAGTCTGCGGAATTTTTTAGATACTCCTATACGGATAAGCTCCGCCGTTTCATATATACACCATATTCCTGCATAACCTGCAATTTCGCCATTATATTCGCAAACGAAATAGTACGAATAATCCTTTGTCAGCTCCTCTAAAAAAGCAGTATCTCCCCAAGGGTCAGAAAAAGCATCACTATCCACCTTTACCGCCCCAGGAATATCGTCCATCGTCATTTCCCTTATCGTCATTTGTTCTCCCACAGCTTTTCAGCTATATCCACAAGCAAGTCGTTTATCTCATCTGCTGCTTTCTCATATTCATCAAGGTCACCGCCATAGGGATCGGAAATATCCCCTTGACTGCCTGCATATTCAGCAAGGGTAAACACCTTATCCCGTGCCATATTTTCAATAAGCATCTTATGTGCCTCAGTCATTACAAGAATAACGTCTGCCATATTTATAAGCTCCTCTGTAAGAGGCTTTGTACGGTGCAGTGACAAATCTATACCGCGTTTTTTCATTACCGCAATAGCATTATCTGCCGCACATTCGCCTATGGGAGCAAAAACTCCTGCACTGTCTACAAGTATATCCAAATCATTCTTTTCTGCAATATCTGCCATCATAGCCGCCGCCATTGCACTTCTGCAGGTATTGCCTGTACATACAAAAAGTATCTTTTTCGTTTCCATATATATTCCTCGCTTGATTTTTATTCAACTTTTATTACGCGGTGTGATGCCGCCTTATATAATCTGTTTCTAATTGCAAGTCCGTATCCGTCACGGCTTTCAAACTCGGCAAAAACAACCTCTACACCAAGCCTGTCAAACTCACGGAGATTTGAAAACAAGGTTTGTGCATAAGTACGGTTTGTTATCCCCCCTGAAAGTATAACCGCACTATCATAAGCATTTTCAGACATAGCAAGAACACCGCAGATTTTATGGGAATTGTCTTTTAGAAGCTCATCTATCTTTTTCTTAACCCGTCCCATATCACCCTCAACTACCGTTACCTCCGCCTCAGGAGCATAGTGCTTATATTTCATTCCGGGGCAAAGAGGTTTTTCGTCCTCACTCAATGAGTTAAGTATATGTTCATCTATACGTGTTTTTGGTACAACCTCACATATTTCCTCATAGGAAATACCGCCGGGACGTAACAGCACAGGGTTTTCCAATGATGCGTCAACTATTGTTGATTCAACACCTACATCGCAGTTCTCACCTTCAATTATTGCATCGATTCTCCCACTCATATCGTCTATAACGTGTATTGCCTTTGTGGGGCTGGGTTTTCCCGAAAGGTTTGCACTTGGTGCGGCAATAGGCACGCCTGCTGATTTTATAAGACGCTGCGCCGTTTCATTTTTCGGAAAACGTATTGCTACGGTTTTCATTCCTGCCGTCACAGAATCGGGAACTATTTCGCTTTTCTTTAAAATAACAGTGAAGGGTCCGGGCATAAACGCCTTGATTAACGCCCTTGCATTATCGTTTATTCCATCTGTGAGCCTGTCTATTTCTGAAATATCGGCTATATGGACTATAAGGGGATTATCAGATGGTCTGCCCTTTGCCTTATATATTTTCCTTACAGAATCCTCAAGAAGTGCATTTGCGCCCAGTCCGTACACGGTTTCTGTGGGAAATGCTACAAGGCCGCCGTCTTTTAAGATTTTCCCTGCTTCGGATATTGAATTATCGTCTGTTTTTAATATTTTTGTTACCATTTTCTATCACTCTTCTATTGATACTTGTCTTAAAAGATTATTTTTTATATCCCACAGCTTTTGCGATAAATCAACATAATACTTGTGTGGATTCTCAAATCGTTTCAGCTCGTCCCATAAGGTATCAAGCTCTTTTTCGCAATAGGTACGTATTTCTTTTACCGACGGAGAATTATAGACGCATTTTCCGTTTTTGAATACTCTTGCAAGCAAGGGACGTGCATAGAAATTCCTTATGGTCTTGTGCTTCCAGGTATGCTCCGGATCAAACAGCTCATAAGGCTCGTTCTCATTGATTTTCTCGTCGTGAAGTGTCATAATATCTGCAATGGCTTTATTAGTTTCTTTGTCATATAATCTGAACACCTGTTTAAAGCAAGGTGTTGTTATCTTTGCCACATTCTCGCTGACCTTGATTTTCGGCTCTATTGTACCGTCCTCCTTTTCTATTGCAGTAAGCTTATACACACCGCCCATAACAGGTGCGGATTTAGAAGTTATAAGCCGTTCGCCTACACCGAAGAGGTCTATTTTAGCACCTTGAATAAGCATATCACGGATAATATACTCATCAAGGGAATTTGAGGCTACTATTTTACAGTCCTGATAGCCTGCCTCATCAAGTGCCTTACGGCATTTCTTTGAAAGATACGTTATATCTCCCGAATCAATTCTTATACCCTTAGGACGCTTTCCCATAGGCTTTAAAACCTCGTCAAAAGCACGTATGGCATTGGGGAGTCCCGATTTTAATACGTTATAGGTATCTATTAAAAGTGTTGTGTCATCAGGATAATTTCTTGCATAAGAACAAAATGCTTCATACTCCGTATCAAACATCTGCACCCAGCTGTGTGCCATTGTACCAAGTGCAGGAACACCAAATTCAATATCTGTCAGCACGTTTGATGTTCCGCTGCAGCCGCCGATATATGATGCACGTGCCCCGTATTTTGCCGCATAAGCACCCTGGGCGCGGCGTGCACCGAATTCCATTACCGCCCTGCCCTGTGCCGCACGTGAAATTCTGCTTGATTTTGTGGCAATAAGTGTTTGGAAGTTTATCGTAAGAAGGAGCATAGTTTCTATAAACTGTGCCTGTATGGCAGGTCCCTTTACCGTAAGAATCGGCTCGCCCGGAAATATGGGTGTACCCTCAGGTATTGCCCATACATCGCAGGAAAATTCAAAGTTTTTCAGGTAGTCTAAAAAGCTATCGGAAAACATATTCTTCTGACGTAAAAATTCTATATCATACTCTGTGAATTTCAGATTTTTAAGATACTCTATTGCCTGCTCTACACCTGCCATTATGGCAAATCCTCCGTTATCAGGCACGGAACGGAAAAACATATCAAAATAAACAGTTGTATCCTTATAGCCTTCGTTAAAAAAGCCGTTTGCCATAGTTATTTCATAAAAATCCGTCAGCATAGTGTAATTATCCATACTATTTTCCCTCCTTAATGCGGATTGCCGCACGCACTCCCTTCTCATTCTTTACATCGGTATGGAGAATAAATCCGTCCGAATTCATAAATCTTTCCATATAGGAATTAGAAGTATAGGGGCACATAACCCAGTATGCTTCCTTTGTATCTATATCGTTCATAATAGAAAGAGTGGGAATAAACACATCGTCCTCAACATAGTGATAATATGCAGTTTCACCCATATCATATACAAGCCCTGGTGTAAAATTCCAATAGTGGGCGTGGTTTCCGCCCTCCGCTTTATCACGCTCATTATAGGTCAGAAAACACTTGTTTTTTGTTTTAACTATCATCTCACGTTCCTTTGCGAAGAAATCGGAAAGAAAATCGCCGTTAAGCCATTCTCTTAATTCGCTTTCACTCCAGGAATTACTATCCTCGTCAAAGGGCATATAGCCAATACAATCCTTTGTAACAAGAAGTGTTGTATCGTCCTCATATTCCTTTATAACCTCCCACTTTATGGGTGTTCCGTAAAGTTCGCCGAAGGTTACTGTTTTTTTCGGGATAGAAATATGGAAAAGCCCTGCAAATACAGCAGTTGCAAGCGTTATTTTTGCACCTGTTTTAAAGGGCATACGAATAACCGCAACTACACCAAGTGCAAACATAATGTCTATACAATTCACAAAAAGGAACATATGCTTTGCAATATCCGCCTCACCGTTACAGATAATCGGCAAAAGCAGATTTATCCATAAACCTAAAACGAGAATATCCATTGCATATATCATATATCTCTGTTGTGGAGTTTCTGTCTTTCTGTTATGGATATACAGTATATTCATAAACGCCAGATACAACGTTATTACAGCAAAGGTCAGGAGTATAAACCATGGCTCGTAAAGAAAACGCAGAAAGACTCTGAGCTTTGACCAACTACTCCATTTATCCGTAAACTCCATAGGTGTTTTATCGGAGTTCCCCACGATAGGCGGACGGATATATGCAGAGTTTTCAATGGCGTGTACCGCCTCACCCAAAAGCCTTAGGGGGTGTCTGATATAAAATCTTGCTACGTCAAACTTTGTAACCTTATCGTAAAAGTCTTTTTCAAACTTTCGTGTTTTAATGTCTATGGGATACTCCTCATCATCCATATATGCGTGAGTACCGGCAAGTACCGCATATTCCTCACTAACACCAAGCTCGGCTAAATCCGATGCCGGATCATCACTATTCTTGGTTATACCGAAGAATACCGATTGATACGTAGTATCATTATCCATCCAATCGGGTATCTGTACATAAAGGGAGATAAGTCCTATAATACATACCGCCGCCGATGCTATTACACCTACACGGAAAAGCTTATCCTTCCGCATTATTACCATCTGTATTGCAATAAATGCCGCGATAAGTGAGAATGCAATATTTGCAAGCTTTGAGCCTGCGAAGAAATACAGAGCAATATAAAAGCCTATTACCTTAGGTATGCTGGGACGTTTATATATTAAAAGTCCAAGTGCAATAAGCAACATAAGTGAGGTATATTGCAGAGGTTCGCCGTAGAAGGAATTAAAATACAAAAGATATCCGGCATCACAGAAAATGAAAATGAATAATGCAAAAACCGCTATCTGTATTTTAACCGGTGAATCGCAGAAAAATGTGAAAATAACCCACGCCGCACAAGAGAGCATAAAAATATATATAACCGCCATATAAGCTATATTATACACATCAAGGGGTGCTCCCTTTATTGCGTTTGCTATTACATTTGCCAGCTTTGACAGCTTTATTATCAAAAAATGGGGTGAGCTGTAAATTTCCTCCTCATCATTTGTCTGCCAGGCAGAATAAAGAGCCGTACCAACATTACTCTTGCTGTCCAGCTTCATTTTATATTCGTCTTTGAACAGATAGTAATGATTGTCGCTGTCTTTATATTCGATATTATTAGTCAAAAGAACCCGTCTGAAATCACCGTTATCGCTCATTCCCACGTTATCGCCCAGATACAGTACGCAAACGCTTACAATAAAGACGACAACCGCACCTATTGTTGGGATAATACGGCGTCTTATAATATTCTCTCCTAAATTCAAATAACCACTCTTTCTTTAAAAAAGGGGCCGTCGCCGCACGCAACAACCCCATAACTTTCTTATGCATACAAGCTTCGTATCAGCGTCCCTTTTTAGAATACCCGCCTGAACGCCTGTTATCCATTCTCCGCTTATTATCACGAAGTATTTCCTCACTCTCGTGCTTGAAGCGTGAGAGTCTGTCCTCAAAGGACATATCCTCGTCATTTTTTACAGTCCAATCGAAAGAATCCGGTCTTGCGGATTTTTTGACTTCGCTTTTACGATCGGGTTTAGGCTGTGCCTGCTTGATTGAAAGACTTATCTTGCCCTTATCGTCTATCTTTATGACCTTAACCTTTACCTTATCGTCCTTGTTTATGACCTGGTTAATATCCTCTACATATTCGTGTGAAATCTCGGAAATATGCACAAGTCCCGATTCGCCATCCCCCAAATCAACAAAGGCTCCGAATTTCATAATTCCCGTTACTGTTCCCAAAACAATACTGCCAAGCTCTGCCATATTACAGATTACCCCCGTTTACTGCTCTTGTGAAACGTCGTAGAAAATAGTAGCATTACTTTTTACGAGTCCCAATTTTTCTGATGCAATTCTCTCTATATATTCGTCAGTGTTAACCTTTGTAGTTAGATCATCTATTTCTACCTGACGTTCTTTTTCCTCTTTAATTTTTTTCTCAACCTTTGCCGTTTCGGTACGGTTTTCGTTAATTGAAGGAATCTGCATAAGCCCGTTAATTATAAACCAACCCGATAAGATAAAAACTATCGAAATTACAACCTGACGGCTGTGGCTTTTATATAACTTAATCACTTTTTTCCTGAGGCGATTCATTGTCTGCCACCTTTCTTGATTTTAAACGCATCTTACTACATTTATCTATTAATAAAATTTTATACAAAAATGCCCACGGTGTCAAGAGTATTTTTAAAATAAATTGAAATATTTTCAAAATAATTCCGAAAATCAAAGTAAATATGTACTGTATTGGTTTTGCAAGGGTTATACTGCACAAAAATGCACCCAAGGCTACACCGATAAATTCAAACGCACGTACACGCAGGCTTAGTATCTGCCACATACAAATACAAAAAACCACACATACCGCAACCCACCATAAAACATCAAGGATCCCGTTAATTACAGCCTTAGCCTTAACAGTGTTCCTGAATGCTTCTGCTATATTCCATAGTATCACTGCAACCACTCCGCAGATTATGGCGGCTATAAAGGCATACAGCTCGCTATTCATCGAAACAGTCCCTCAAATAGACCGCCGCCCTTGGATTTACTGTACTTTATAAATGACACCGTACCGCTTATAGTAAGCTCGCCTGTATCGGTATTAAGCTTTCCTATATTTAATGAGTTGCCTCGGATTAGTAAATCACCGCAGGACGTTTTAAGGGCAATTTGCGAATCGGCAAAGCTTACCACCTCCAAAACTCCTGACAGTGTCATTGCCGACCGTTCCAAAAGCGATAGGCTATGCTCCTTGTGTACCTTTGTGTTCTTTTCCATAACGCACCTCCGCAAAAAGTCTGTTTATACATTTTATTGTAAGGTGGTTATATTTAGAACGTTCAAAGGGGTTTATATAAATTCTGTGCATCACCCTTTAAGACGTGCTCTAAGATATCTGTAACCTCATAGCGGTTAACACGCTCGCCTAATGTTATTTCTATTACATCGCCAACCTTAACATCATAAGATGCCTTAACCGCACGGCCGTTTACTGAAATTCTGCCGCTGTCGCAAGCCTCGTTTGCAACGCTTCTGCGTTTAATAAGTCTTGATACCTTCAAGTATTTATCTATACGCATAAAAACCTCCATAGATATGCAATAAGGACGAACAGATAAAACTGCCCGCCCCTATATTCCATAAATTTAAAAATGCTTTAATTAGCCGTTTACAATGTCCTTCAAAGCCTTACCAGCCTTGAATGCCGGAACCTTTGATGCAGCGATATTGATAACTTCGCCTGTTCTTGGGTTCTTACCTGTTCTTGCTGCTCTTTCTCTAACTTCAAATGTACCAAAACCAACAAGCTGGATCTTATCCCCATCTGCAAGTGCCTTTGAAATAGCGTTTATTGCTGCTGCAAGTGCACGATCAGCGTCCTTCTTTGAGATTTCAGCTTCCTGAGCAATTGTTGCTATTAACTCCTGCTTTTTCATTATTTTTTTCCTCCTGAAAATTTTTTTATTATGGAAATACGTAATTTCCAAATACAATATCATTTTAGTACAAAACCACTTCTTTGTCAATAGTTGATAGTAATATTTTTTCAATATTACCAAAAAAACGGCACTTTTATAGTTATTTTATACAATTCCATAGCTCGTCAAGCTCAGAAAGTGTCATTTTTGAAATATCAAGACCTTTGCCATTTGCAAGCTCTTCAAGCTTCTTAAATCGTGAGATAAACTTATTTGATGCTGATGTCAGTGCCGTTTCGGGA
>CAKSGP010000014.1 GCA_934454745.1 uncultured Clostridia bacterium | reverse complement strand
GTATGGCGGTGAGCACTGTTATTTGATACAACAGGACATTCAGCCTTTGCATAACGCTCCTCAAGTGCCTGTATCTCGTCTTTTTTCATATCAACAGCACAGAATACGAAATCAACCATTCCTGCGATTTCATCAACATCATCTGTTGCGTTCATAACCGTCATATCAGAGACAGTATCGGGGATTTTAGTGTCCATACACCATTTTGAACCTACTGCATCCTTGTATGCTTTACCTGCACTTCTTGGAGATGCCGCAAGCACTGCTATTTCGTACCAGGGATGGTCATATAAAAGAGTTATAAATCTCTGTCCTACCATACCTGTTGCGCCGATAATTCCTACCTTATATTTGTCCTTTTTCATAATGTTTCTATTACCTTTCTGTAAAAAATTAAAAGCAACAGCTTAGTGCTATTGCCCGCGTAAAAAAAGTTTAAGCGATAGCACTCCACCATTTGGTGACAGTCATACCGTTATTTACGGCACAACCAGCAGAAACCACGCGATAATTTCCACTTCGGCGTTTTCCCCTTTTTCCGCACATCTCCGATTACGCATCTCTCCGTACGGGTACTCTTGAATCACGCACCTCTACCTGAATAAATATTATTCACTTATACTCTATTATATTATCACGCTTTCCTGTTTGTGTCAAGTGTTTTATTATAAATTATATATTTTATTTAATGGCTGAAAGATGTGCATTTTATATTAAAGATTATTTTTCCCAAATATAATTTTACTGAACCACTTGAATTTTACAAGGCTTTCAATTATAATTAACACATAATAATTTTTTACAGAGGATAAAAATATGAAATTCACTCGAATAACATTTGCTTTGTCAGCGGTTGCGGGGATATTGCTCACCACGTTATCGGGAATTTTTATTTCGGTTATTGTATTTACCTTTCTTGCGATTGTGTATTTAATTTATTCACTAATAAATCGTTCCATTGATATAGGAATGTTAATACTCCTTGCGGTGTTTATGGCCGCTTCTTTTTCATATGTGGGTTCAGTCAGTTCGCGTATACACAAATCAGTTAATTACATTAACAGATATGTAACCGTAAACGGAGTTATAATAAGTTCCGCACGTCAAAGCGAGTCAGGTAATTATCAGTATATTTTTCGTGCAAAATCAATTTCAAATAAGCCGGGAGAGGTTAAAACCTCTGAAAATATCCTACTTACTACACCTCTAAAGCTTAAATGCTGTGACAGTGTTACCGTTAAAGGGATTATAAAGGATCTGCCTAAGCAAATGAATGACATCGGATTTAATTCCGAACTTTACTATAAATCAAATAATATATTTTCACGCATTTATACCGAGAATATTTCAAAAACTGATAAAATATATGTGTTCTCACCGTATATGATTGGACAAAAATTTAATGAGCATATAGACAGTATTATATACAAATATTACACGGGTGACGGTGCCGCGATTCTCTCGGCTGTTCTTACGGGAAATAAGCACCAATTCAGCAGTGGGTATGATGATATTTTATCTGCTACTGCCTATAAACGAATTCTGCATCCTGCACATCTGCATGTATTGGTGATTTTATCTCTTATAAAACTGTTCTCGCATATTGTACGCAAGCAATACCGTGATTTATTTACGGCTATGCTTTTCTTTACGTACGCAATATTACAATGTTCAAATATCGGCTTTGCACGATGTCTTTTATGCTCAGCCGTTACAATATTTTATCGTTTGCGCCATAAAAGCTGCTATTTTCCCGATACAATGGCAACGGTAGTTTCGCTATGTTCAATAATAACCCCTACAATTATCTTTAACTCTGCATTTGTTCTCTCTGTTACAGGCGGTATGCTTTCTTGGGCATTTATACCATATTTTCGGAAAAAGCTTAGATTTATCCCTAAATTTCTGCGTAAAACAACGGCGGCAATGCTTGTGCTATCGCTGTTTCTGACTCCGATTTCCTCATACTATTACAACGGTCTTTGTTTGTATTCTTTTCTGTCGCCTTTTATAACAGGTCCGTTTGTGCTGTTAATTTTAATTATATCACCCGTAACCTTCCTGATGTACGAACTCCTTGGGACAGCACCGATTTTCGGTGCATATCTTAATTTTGCAATTAAAATCCTTTATAAAATCCCGTATATTATAAATGATTTGCCATTTTCCTCGATAAATATCGGCAAGCCATCGATTGCTTTTATTGTTATGTTCGTATGCTTCGTTTTTGTGTTGTATTATCGTATCAAATCAAAACAGTCTGCCGTGTTTGGACTATCCGCCGTGACTGTTGGGCTTATGTTATCTATTGTCATTACAAACTGTATGAGAATCGGTACTGCGGAATTTACTTTTGTAAATGTTGGGCAGGGTGATGGCGCCGTTATTCATACGCCTTTTCGTGAAACGGTAATTATAGACGGCGGAGGCGGAAATGCGTGGACAAGCTATAATCCCGGGAAGGAAGTATTTACGCCATATCTTGGGGCTATGGGTATTAACAGGATTGAAGTTGCAATAGTGTCCCACTACCATCAGGACCATATTGAAGGTGTTATCAGCACCATAAAGAGCATTAAGACCGATTACGTTTATGCACCCTTGCCCAATGACTCCGACAGTGACGAAATGAAGAAATGGGCATCAAAGCTCCGAGATGCCGCAGAGGAATGCGGTACTTTATTATGTTATGTAAAAGAGGACACACGCCTTACCTTTGATGATGGATTAACAGTTGATATTTATGCATTAAAAGAGTATGTAAGAGCTCACGATGAGAATGACACATCTCTGCCTGTCAGGGTAAGCTATGGCGAATTTTCCGTTTTCTATACAGGGGATATGACGTCGTTTGCCGAAAGTAATATTGCAGGGCGGTTTGATATTGAGTCCCATGTTTTAAAGGTATCCCATCACGGCTCCCGTGGCTCCTCCTGTGAGGAATTTATAAAAGCCGTATCTCCCGATTGTGCCGTAATAAGCTGTGGTGAGGATAACGTTTATTCACACCCTCATAATGAAACACTAAAAAGGCTTGAGGGTTGTAATATTCTGCGTACAGATATTTTAGGGGATATAAAAATCAGCTCACGAAAAAACGGGAACTATAAAGTGAAATTTTAATATACATCAATGCGTGCCCTTGGCTTGTTATGGTACGTAACACTCATTACAAGTCCGATTGCCGCCATATTCGTAATAAGGGATGTTCCGCCGTAGGATATAAAGGGTAGCGGGATACCTGTAACAGGCATAAGCCCTATACACATTCCCACATTTTCAAATACGTGGAAAAGCAGCATTGCACCTACTCCTGTACATATATATCTGCCGTAGGAATTATCCGCACGGCTTGCCGCACGGAAACAGCGGAAAATAAGCCAGAACAGGAGGCATACTATAATAATAGCACCTACAAATCCAAATTCCTCCGAAAATACGCTGAATATAAAGTCTGTGCTTTTAGTGGGCAGATATCCCATCTGGTTCTGGGTTCCCTGTAAAAATCCCTTGCCCCAGAGCTGTCCCGAGCCAACGGCTATTTTTGATTGAATAACATTGTATCCGTCGCCTAAGGGATCGGTTGTGGGGTCAAAAAATACGTTTATACGCTGACGCTGGTAATCACTTAGTATAAATTGATATATTAGTGGCAGTGAAATCGCACCAAGACCTAGTACAGGTATTATATATTTATAGGATAGCTTTGCAACGAACATCATACACGCAAATATAAAAATAAAAACAAGAGAGCTTCCAAGGTCAGGCTCAAGCATAATAAGCACTAAAAGTACGCCGATATGGAGCAGTAACCCTAAAATTACACGTATATCGTTGATTTTTTCCTCTACCTTTGAAAGATGATACGAAAATGTAAGAATAAATGCAACCTTGGCAAGCTCAGCAGGCTGAATTCCGATTGATCCGAAACGAATCCAGCTTTTTGCACCCCAGTCGCCTGATGTTCCGAATATAAGCACAAGTATCAGTATTGCAACTGCAAATATATAAATATATTTTACTGCATTTGAAAACTGTTCATAGTCAAAGAAACAGAAAAACAGAAGTAAGCCGAGCCCTAAAACTGCCGCACCCGACTGCACTATCACGTTTGAATTTGAGCCTGTTGTACGGGTTGCAGAGTATATTATCACTATTCCTATTAAGGAGAGAACAAGTGTCAGGGCAAATAAAAGCCAATCAAATTCTTTTGTAACTATGGGTGATTTATAATTAGTAATACGGTTTTTCACGTTCATTATCCTTCCGTTATATAATTAACCAGCTCTGAAACATAGGACATATCAGAAAAGTCGCCATCTGCATCACAAAGATCAACCAGCAGTTTTTCCATTTCTGTGGGATTTTCCTTGCTTGCCATCATCTTTTTAAGTGTTTTTATTGCAGTTCTATGTACAAGGGAAAGTTCACTCAATACCATTTTACCCGGATAATTGAAAACTCTTACGTTTGGCGGCACTCCTTGCTTGAAGTTGCGTTCGATTATGTATTTATCATAATAGTCACGGCAATCGGTGGGAGTAAGACCTGTTGTAAATACTGCAATTTTTTTATCGGAAAGCTTCTTGATATTTTTTGTTATAAGTGTCACTCCGTTTATGACCTCGGCATACAAACCACCGCCATAGACGATTGCATCGTACTTTTCCAAGTCCTGTAGTGTAACGGTTTTTGCATCAATTGCGGTTGTGCCAAGACGATTTGCGATTTCTACGGCATAGCCACGTGTTGAGCCATACTTTGTTTTATAGATTACAATAACATTCATTTAACTTTCCTTTCACATAAAGACAAATAAAGCTTATACCTATACTATGTAAATTAGGTCATTTTGATACTGTATATCAATTATAGCACAACGGGGAAATTAAATCAACGGAAAGTTTATTTTAAAGAATAAAGATGTGAGATATTTCTTGACGCTCATGCCCTCTCAGAGTTCGAATCTCTATCATTAATGCTGCACAAACAAAAAAACACCCTAAAGGGTGTCCTTTTGTTTTGGTGAGCCATCGGAGATTCGAACTCCGGACAACTTGATTAAAAGTCAAGTGCTCTGCCAACTGAGCTAATGGCCCTGGCAGGGATAGCAGGACTCGAACCTACGCATGACGGAATCAAAATCCGTTGCCTTACCGACTTGGCGATATCCCCGGATATAATTCAGGCGTGTCCATACCTGCTAAAACAAAAATGGGGTGGATAGTGGGACTCGAACCCACGACATTCAGTGCCACAAACTGACGCTCTAACCAACTGAACTATACCCACCATCTTTTACCCGATTGGGTTGGCGCGACTGAAGGGATTCGAACCCCTGGCCCATTGCTTAGAAGGCAATTGCTCTATCCAACTGAGCTACAGTCGCATAAAAAAATAATGGAGCGGGTGATGGGAATCGAACCCACACGACCAGCTTGGAAGGCTGGGATTCTACCATTGAACTACACCCGCATATTAATTTTTTGATAAGCTAACTGCTTAACCTTGACCATTTTAGCATAATTTCTTTGTCTTGTCAATACTTTTTTTGAAAAATTTTCAACTAATTTACGTTTTTTATCTCATTTCTATGTATTTGGATAGAACATTGTATGCTCTATCCGTAATTTTATAATTCCCATTTTGCTATTTTATATACAGCATCGGTTATTTTTTGAACGTCCCGCACAGTGTTATAATACCCAAAGGAAACACGAACTGTACCGCCGTTATCGGTTCTCAGGGCTTTGTGTGCAAGAGGTGCACAGTGATACCCGGCGCGGACAATGAAGTTATTACCAAGCTTTGCCGATACACCTTCGCTTGCAATACCGTGTATATTAAAAGACGTTATACCTGTATCATTTCTACCATAAATAATTACATTTTCAATCTCACTTAAATTGTTGCGGAATATGGTGTTAAGTCTGTTTTCGTGTCTGCCTATATTTTCCGCACCCTCTTTAAGCACAAAATCGATACCCTTTTTAAGTCCGGCAAGTGCAGGAGTGTTTACAGTTCCGCTATGAAACTTCTCAGGCATAGATTCAGGCTGTATGATAGACTCGGATTCGCTTCCTGTACCTCCCACAATTATCGCCTTAATACGGCTTGGATCTTTTATGCAGAGTATTCCCGTACCCATTGGTCCCATAAGCCCTTTATGACCGGGACAGGCTATCATATCCGCACCCGTTTTATCCATTAGTACGTCCATTGATCCGGCACTCTGGGACGCGTCGAGCAAAAACAATGCTCCGTTATCGTGTGCAATCCGAGCCATTTCCGACACGTCCTGAAGTGTTCCGCAAACATTTGAAACGTGGGTACATACTACAAGCTTCGTGTTTGGTTTAATACATTTCCGCATAGAAAGCGGTTTCACATATCCGTCCTTTTCCGCCTTTGCAACGGAATAACTTCCGTGGAGTGCCGCCGGACGCAGGACACTGTTATGGTCCATTGCAGATACGGCTATATGGTCTTTGGGAGTAAGCGTGCCTAAAATTGCCATATTCAGTGCATAAGTCGCATTGAGCGTGAATATAACATTGCTTTCGTCTTGCATACCGAAAAGCTTTGCCGCCGATTCCTGGGTTGAGATTATTGTGTTTATACCGCTTAGGGACAGCCCGTTTGCACCTCTGCCTGCATTACCGCCGTGAAGGAGTGCATAACTAAGCATTGCCCTGTATACCGAATAGGGCTTTTGACGTGTTGTGGCGGCATTATCAAGATAAATCATTATAGACATGCCCCCTTGAGCCGTCAGATTCTCTGTACCACCTTCTTACAGGTATTTTGTATTCGGCAACAACACGTCTTACAGACATTTCGTAGCTGTCACTAAATTTAATGGAATACGAACAACCACCGCGATTAAGCTCTGTCGGTGTATGAACAACCTGTACATTTATCCCCAAAGCCTTTTCGATTATACGTGATGCACGTGCGGCGGTTGTTACTGAACCTATTGTCACAAGCATGTTTTTCACCTCTTTTCATATTTTAATCTACATTATATTATGCATAAATATGAAATAAGGTGAGGTGTTCTTTTACCGTACCGTATTAAGATTAAGCATTGAATTCATTTTATTTGAATGAGCATGGCATATGGCGAGTGCCAGAGCATCGGCGGCATCATCAGGCTTGGGGATTACATTAAGTCCCAAAAGCGTTTTTACCATCTGTTGGATTTGTTTTTTATCTGCCCTGCCGTAGCCTGTTACGCTTTGCTTGACCTGTAGCGGTGTATATTCGCATATCGGTATATTCTTATTGCGGACAGATACCAAAATAACTCCTCGTGCCTGAGCAACGTTTATGGCTGTTTTCTGGTTTGAATTAAAAAACAGCTCCTCTATTGCTACTGCATCAGGCTTGTACTTTTCAAGATACATATTCATCTCATCATATATTTTTTTCAGCCTGTCAACTGTCGGCATTCCCGCAGGGGTGGTTATTGCACCGTATTCAAGTGTTCTGAATTTATTCCCTTTATATTCAACAACACCTACACCTACTATTGCATACCCCGGGTCTATTCCAATTATTATCATTTCCCACACCCCTGTATAAAAATTCATAAAACTTGTATAAAAATTCATAAATATTCATTTTTATTTGTTCTATTTTGACTATTGAATATTTAGGAAGAATATAGTATAATACCATTATACAATAAATTACGACGGTTTGCAAGGCTAAATCGACGGTTGAAAGGAATGAATTATAAAATGGCTAAAGACAAAGTTGTATTAGCATATTCAGGCGGACTTGATACTTCAATTATTATCCACTGGTTAAAAGAAAACTATAACTATGACGTTGTATGTGTTTGCGGTGACGTTGGTCAGGGAAAGGAAACAGACGGTCTTGAGGAGCGTGCATTGCGTACAGGTGCAATAAAGTGCTATATAGAGGACTTGCGTGATGACTATGTTGAGAACTACATATTCCCGACACTTAAATCAGGTGCAGTTTACGAGGGTAAGTATTTGCTTGGTACATCTCATGCACGTCCGATAATAGCAAAGGCTCTTGTAGACATTGCACATAAAGAGGGTGCTGTTGCTATATGCCATGGTGCTACCGGTAAGGGCAATGACCAGGTACGTTTTGAGCTTGCCATTAAGGCACTTGACCCATCGTTAAAGATTATTGCTCCCTGGCGTGAATGGGATATCACATCACGAGAGGACGCAGTTGACTACGCAGAAAAGAACGGCATAGAGTGTCCCGTTACAAAGAAGGATTTGTATTCCCGTGACAGAAATATATGGCACATAAGCCACGAGGGTGTTGACCTTGAGGATCCGTGGAATGAGCCTCAGCTTGATAACCTTTTAAAACTTGGCGTATCACCTGAGAAGGCACCTGATGAGCCTGAATATATCACAATCGGCTTTGAGGCAGGCGTTCCCGTATCCCTTGACGGCGAGAAGCTTGCACCGCGTCCCTTGCTTGAGAAGCTTAATGCATTAGGCGGAAAGCACGGAGTAGGTATTGCGGATATAGTTGAGGACAGACTTGTAGGTATGAAGTCAAGAGGTGTATATGAAACACCGGGCGGTACTATCTTGTACACTGCTATTACAGAGCTCGAATATCTTTGTCTTGACCGTGATACTCAGGCATTTAAGCGTCAGAGTGCAATCAAGTTCTCAGAGCTTGTTTATGACGGTAAGTGGTTCACACCTCTTCGTGAATCAATGTCAGCTATGTTTGATGAAATGGATAAGACAGTTACAGGCGAAGTTCGCTTGAAGCTTTACAAAGGCTCTTGTACACCTGCAGGTGCAAAATCACCATATTCACTGTACAGCGAAGAAATCGCATCATTCGGCGACAGTAAGGAGCTATACAGCCACAAGGATGCAGAGGGATTCATTAACCTGTTTGGTTTGCCACTCAAGGTCCGTGCAATGATGAAAGAAAAGAACAGTATCAAAGATTAATATAAAAAGGAGCTTGCGAAAGCTCCTTTTTATATTATGGCTTATTACACTAATCCAAGGTACTTTTCAAAAAAGGCTGTCAATTTCGCAATGATTCCTCTTTTCTTTTCTGCTCTGTTGCCACCGCCGAACCTCGGCATAGGAGGCATAATCTTGTCTATGTCTGTACCTGTTGTACGAAGCAGTCCGTCACGAAAAGCGTTATCAATAAACTTTCTTGCCTCCTCATCCTTTAACCGCTCTTCTGTTATCAACGTGCTGATATCCTTTTCCTTTTGTTCTTTAACAAAGATTTTCCAATCATCCTCTACGTTTGTATCAGTATTAACACTTGCCACGAAGCTGTCAATAAGCTCTTTCTTTGAACGAAGCTCAATACTTGAATTAACAGCCTTTGTAATACTTGCAAGGATTTCTTTGTCCTGACAATTGGAATCGTGATATTTTGCAACAAGCATCAGGATATAGTCAATGTTAACCTCAACCTGCTTTATAAGCTCAATCTCAAATTCTATATCATCATTTATATTTTCCTTGTCTGCTTTATCATCAGTTCTCAGTTCGTGCCACAAATCAATGTAAACACTCTGATAATCCTGCATATCTCTTTCTGAGATCTTATCCGTCATATCAAAGTTGTCAAAGGAAGATAGAATATTTCTAAGCTTTAAGATATTGCCAAAAAGCTTTATAAACTCTTTTTGCTCTGTTTCACTTATAATCTCAATGCCAAGCGGAAATCTTAATGTCAACTCATCAACAAGCTCAATAAACCCGGGGTGATGTACTCCATTCTCGTCATAGCCGTAATAGTAGGCATCGAAGTTTTTAAGAAGCACAATGCCTTCAGCATCCTTGTCACCGAATAAAGATATAGCATCAACAACTTCCTGCTCCAAATCTCTGAAACAAACAATATTTCCGTATGTCTTAACGGAGTTTAATATTCTGTTTGTTCTTGAAAATGCCTGTATAAGTCCGTGTTGCTTTAGGTTTTTGTCTACCCACAACGTGTTAAGGGTAGTAGCATCAAAGCCTGTCAAGAACATATTTACAACGATTAAAAGGTCAATTTCTCTGTTTTTCATCTTCATTGACAAGTCCTTGTAATAGTTTTGGAACTTATCGCTTGAAGTATCAAAGTTTGTGCTGAATGTCTTGTTGTAATCAGCTATTGCCGACTCCAAGAAGTCACGTGAGCTTTGGTCGAGGCTGTCTGTATCAAAGCCTTCTTCCAAAAGTCCGTCCTCAGGATCGTCCTCGTTTGCAGAGAAGCTGAAGATTGTAGCAATGTTCAGTTTCTTATGCATTTCTTCAAGCTGACGTTTAAACTCATTGTAATACTTCATTGCAACAGGTATGGAGCTGACTGCAAATATAGAGTTAAACCCTGCAACCCTCTGACCTTTTAATGAATAAAAGCTGTTACGCATTGTCTTTTTATCAAAGTTTTCAAGCGTATATTTTACAATCTCGCTTATCCTCTCAGGGGCTGACATTGCTTTCTCAATATCAATCGCACGTACCTTTTCGTCCTTGATATTTTCATTTGTTTTAACCGTATTTACATAATCAATCCTAAACGGAAGGACATTGCCGTCATTGATTGCATTAACGATTGTATAGGTGTGCAGTTTATCACCAAAAGCCTGTGGTGTCGTTTTCAGATTAGGGTTACCGCTTGTGCTTGCATTCATTGCAAAAATAGGCGTGCCTGTAAACCCAAAGATGTGATATTTCTTAAAATGCTTGATAATAGCCAAATGCATATCACCAAACTGACTGCGGTGGCACTCGTCAAAGATAAGAACAACGTGTTTTGTGTAAATGTCGTGCGTTTTGTTCTTTCTGATAAAAACATCAAGCTTTTGAATGGTTGTTATAATGATTCTTGATGTTGAGTCCTCAAGCTGTTTTGTAAGAACGCTTGTGTTTGTATTTGAGTTTGCAGCACCCTTTTCAAATCGGTCGTATTCCTTCATTGTCTGATAGTCAAGGTCTTTTCTGTCAACCACAAACAGCACCTTGTCAATGTAGGGAAGCTGTGATGCCAGCTGTGCCGTTTTAAACGATGTCAGCGTTTTACCGCTACCTGTGGTATGCCATATATAGCCACCTGCATCAACTGAGCCTTCCGTTTTGTAGTTTGAAGACACTTCAATGCGATTTAATATTCTTTCAGTTGCCACAATCTGATACGGACGCATTACCAAAAGCAAATCTTCCGATGTAAACACACAGTATTTTGTTAAAATATTCAGTATCGAATGCTTAGCAAAGAATGTTTTTGTAAAGTCCACAAGGTCGGCAATAATCTTGTTGTTGCCGTCAGCCCAGTATGACGTGAACTCAAAGCTGTTACTTGTCTTTTTGCTTGACTTTTTGGCTGATTCGCTCATTTCCTTGATGTGGCTGTTTCGTGTTGTGTTGGAGTAATATTTTGTATGCGTTCCGTTGGAAATAACAAAGATTTGCACATACTCATAAAGTCCCGAGCCTGCCCAAAAGCTGTCCCTTTGATATCTCTTTATCTGATTAAACGCTTCACGAATAGCAACACCACGCCTTTTAAGCTCAACGTGAATGAGAGGCAAACCATTAACCAAAATCGTTACATCATAACGATTTTTCAATGCATAATTCTTAATGCATAATTCAGAATTGTTATCATTTAATTGTGCATTATGCATTATGCATTCTGAATTACTTTCGTATTGATTGATTACCTGCATAAAGTTATTATGTATATTCTTCTTGTCAATCAGATAAATATTTTTGCTCGTGCCGTCATCACGCTTTAACACCTGCACATGGTCGGTCTGTATCTTTCTTGTTTTTTCAACAATGCCCTCATTAGCATTGGCAATGTTGTTTTCAAAGAAACGCTTCCACTCATTATCCGTAAAAGTGTAGCCGTTTAGCTTTTCAAGCTGAGCACGCAGATTTAACACAAGGTCTTTTTCTTCGTGCATGGTAATATATTGATATCCTTGTGTGCCAAGCATCTTTATAAACTCTTTTTCAAGCTCTGCTTCACTTTGGTAGCTGTCTGAACGCTTGCCCTCGGGAGTATATTCAGAAACAACTGTGCTTTCATTTGAAGCAAGCACTATATTAAATTCGCTCATATTGCTTTCTCCTTTTTAGGTTTACTACAGTTTTTGAATCCCCTTTTCAGTGCTTTCAGTGCCTTTACCTCATCTTCATAAATATCCGCAGTATATTTATCATACTCATAAATCATTTTATTTGGATTATCTGTCGGGTTGAAAGCATGACACTCGTTGCCAATAAAATAAATAATGTACCCATTAAGAATTTCGTGAGTATTGCAAACAATAGTGGGGTTTATTTTTATCATCTGTTGGATTTTGTTATATGCAGAAGATATATTTTCTTTCATATAAGTAAGGAACTGTCTATATATGTCTATCACTTTAACTGTAAAATCAGCAATTGTAATCGTTAGAGCTAAACACGCAGTCACTTCACTTTGGTCAAAGTTTGATAAAAATTCATTCATATCTGCTTCGACTTGTTTGTTCAAATTGAAGTGAGGAGTAGCTAAGATTTGAAAAATATCAAACGAGTACCTTCCTTCTTTTTGACTGACAGGTAAATTTCCATGCTGTGCAAAGTCTCTCAAATTCATTAGCATACGATAAACTATTGATTTATCATATACATCACTAACGTATATATTGAATGAATCTCTATTTTCTTCATCTTTTTTAAACCAACGAATTGCGACGGTTCTTAGACTTTCCGCAAGAGTCTTTGCAGAGCTTATTAAATTTATAACCAAAGCATTGACAGCAATGTTTTCAGAGCTGTATTCAGGGCAGTTTGGTGATTTTTTAACTGTATCTCCAGCATACAATACAAAATTGTTTCTCAGGCAAAGCAAATTAAAATAGAAAATATCAAATAATTGTTTTGTTTCTTGTGCGTCACGAGTTAAGTATATAAAATTATCTATTGTAGACAACTCATCGTCAGATAATTTTGCAATCTGTAAGGACTCTATATTATCAATGAAGTTTGCTGGAATTTGAGTGGTTGTATCCATGTTTCTACCTCCTTAACCTCAAAAATATGTAACTTACTAAGCAATAGTGTTTAACAAATTGAATTTTTAAATGTCAAAAGTTTATCACGATAGTATTCGTATTGCTTTTGTCTTGCTTCAATCTCAGCAGGTAAACCCTCTGAAATGTCATTACAAAGCTTATCAAACCTGTCAAGAATGTCAACAATACGTTGTTGTTCTTCAAGTGAGGGAAATGGAATCGTAAGTTTTTTCATTCCTGAAGCCAAAATATGCTTAATAGTTCCGCCAGTTGTAATA
>CAKSGP010000013.1 GCA_934454745.1 uncultured Clostridia bacterium | reverse complement strand
ATATAAATCCTTTGTTTGTGGCTGTAGCCATGCAAATAGCACAGCCACGGCTAAAATTATAATAATTATAACTATGAGTACAGGACCGGCAGCTGCTATTAAAGCGGCTATTGCTTCTTTGGCTGCAATAAAAGCTGCCTTTACTGCTTCGGCTGCGATTTTTTTAAAGGCAACTTTAGCATTCTTTATTGCACTTGCAGACTTTATAAGTCCTTTTTCTTCTTTATAGAAGCTTATTTTGGCTCTATGTATTGCACTTTCTTTGGCACGGCGTGCATTTCGCTCTGCCCGTTGAGCCTTTGCAGCTTCATGTCCGTATTTGCGTTTAATCGCTTTTTTATTATCAGCAAGACGTTTAGTCGTGCCTTTGTTCGTTATAGTTTTGTTTACAGTGCTGCGTACCGCTCTTTTAAATTGGTGTTCTGGCAATGAGGTTGCCATATTTGATGTGGCATCTGCAAGTGAATCAGACTTTGCTGCTTCTTCGAGGGTGTTCACATCATCTTTGGCATCAAGTAATGCGTTTCCAAGCTTAGTTTTACGAATCTGCTCCTCCACAAGAGTTTTGGGAGCTTGTTTGGGGTTGGAAACAACCGATGCAGCTGTTGTGATCCTTTTTAAAACATTGTTGTTTTCATTTGATTTTTGATCGGCTTTCTTATGCTTTTGCTCTATTTTCTCCCCTTGTGAGTTATAGCATATCTTTTTTTTATAATGCAGTGAGGCTTCTGCCTTGTGCTTATTGTGTTCGGGATTTTGAGATGTTTCCTTTTTTATAGTATTGTCAAACGCTCTCTTAAATCTTTCGGTATCTGCATTAGCTTTATTTAAATGATTTACCTTATACTTTTCTTTTGCTTTGTTTATTTCATGGATTTTGATGTTTTTTTCAAGGGCTTTCGTTTCGGTACGTACTTTTTCAATGTCCGATTTAAGCTTGTTATTGATCTCTGCTGCCTTTAATTTTTGACGTTCAATTTTTGATGAGTTAGAAAAAGCAGTATGGATTTCGTTTGAGGCACTTTTACCTCTATTTTGCGAAAAGTAATTTTGCTTTGAAGCAGAATTTTTTACGGTATCTTTATTTTTATCATCCGAATTATTGGCGGATGTTGTAGTCTTGGTTAAGTTTGATTTCCTTTTTTTATTGTTATTTACATTGGAAGCTTCTTGTGCTTTTTCAGGCTTTTTTTCGGTCTGAGCCTGAGATTGTACTGCTGTGCTTGCGGTATCTATGTGCTTTTTACGAATGTTTTCAGAGTTCTGAATTTTAATTATCTTATATTTAACAGGCTTTCTTTCAGAAAGAACAAGAGCTTTAGCCCGGAACTTTTTTGCCTGCTTTTGGGCTTTGTTCTGAGTATCTGCCATATAGTTTCCTCCTCACTTCTAAAAAGAAATGATAATTAGTCTTTTTCCTGTGACTTTGAAGCTTTGATTTCTTTTATTTTATTGATCCCTATTATTGCACCCAGAACAGCTAACACTATCAGATTGCTTGTTCCGATTCGTATTCCTCCCAAAAATTCTTTTTTTTCTTCTTTCTCAGTGGTATTTTCATCTTCTGTTTCAGAAGATGATTCTTCGATTTGTGTCACAGATGCAGTTGTTGAATTCACTTCTTCAGGAGTAGTCTGATTTTTATTGGGAATAGCCATAAATGCTATAACTGCAATCAGTAAAACAATAATGCTTAAAATCTTTTTTTTATCCATCCAAGCTCGCCCTTTCTTTTTACCCCATTCCCCACTGGGGAATGGGGTATCGGATTTACTTTGTTTCGTGGCTATCGTTCTTTAGTTCTGTGCTGTGTGCCTGTTCATCCTTGCTCATCATTTTGTCGGCGGTATCAAGCGCAGCTTTCATCTTATCTGCCCATGCAGGTATTTTATCAAGCTTTGAGATTATTGGTCCTTTTATAATCTGGTTTTTTATATCCTTTATTGCGTTTACGGTATTTGTGAAGATATTATCATTTATACCTCGCAACTTTAACTTCACACGGATGAAGTCATTCAGAAGTGCCTTATTATCAGGGCAGTTTCTTGTAAGCTTTCTTGCTTCGGAAAGTGACATTTCCGAGTCTCTGATATGAATATCAATAACCTTGCGACCTGCTTCAAACTTAAAGAGATTTTCATCCCTGTTTACATCAAGTTTCATTTTGCTGTCAAGCTTGTCTATGATATCATACTCCGCTTTGGTCACTTCTGTCATGCTCTTCATTGCCATAAAGTCAAGGATGGTTGCGCCCATTGCCACTTTATCCATTATGCCCTTTGCATCCATCTGAGTAGTGTGGAAGTATTTAGTCATGTCATTGTCGGTCAGTTTAAGTATCATATGAGGTTCGGGATTTACGAACTGCTCTATTTCACCGAGTAATTCCTCAGAAGCGTTGAACATAGAGGAATTATTAACCGCTGCACCTCGAACAGTATTTATTACAGTTCCCATATCTCTTGTTTTGATTGCATTTAACATAAGCTGTTTTGCATTTTCAAAATTTTTATCGCCACTTGCTTCGATGAGCTTAGCTGCCTTGTGTGCGAGGTATTCTATTTTGTGTGTGGGATTTGCAGCTACAACCTGATTTCTGCCGCTTGCTTTTGCCACATAAATAGCATCATCAGCACGCTTAAAGTCCTTTTTATACTGTTCCATTACATTTTCAATATGAATGGGGATATCAGGATTCATCTGCGATACTCCTACAGAAACTGTGCAATGCTCGTCTGCTATTATGCCATTCTTCTCGAATTTATGTACAGTGGATTCTACCGCCTTGCGAACACGTTCTGCGATGTCCATTGCTTCAACACCGTCTCCGCTGCAAATAACGACCAGTTCTTCTCCACCAAAACGGAATGCACAGTCTGATCCTTTCCTTGTTACGGATTCAAGTACATTTGCAACGCTCTTTATTACTTCGTCTCCTGCATCGTGACCAAAGGTATCATTAAATTGCTTAAAGTGGTCGATATCAGTCATGATTATTGATACAGGTTCTTTGTTATTAAGCTTTTTCACGACTGTTGACTTTACAAACTCGTCATTACCGTTTCTGTTTTTCAATCCTGTAAGCGGATCGGTTATAGCCTTTTGGTGGGCTATATCCTTTTCGATGGCAAGCGCAACATTATTTGCAAACTGACTTCCCTTGCCAAGCTCATCGAAAGGTGCATTTTCAAATCCTTCTGAATTTTCTGCCACTATTACACCAATAGGTTTATCGCTTTCTGAAAGAACCGGAATAAGAGCTTTATTTTCCATGACTGTTGTTTCACCACTGATAAGCGTACTGCGAAGCTCTCCGGCATCCTGATAAGATGTCCAGTCTCTATAATTTCCGTCAGAATTATAAAACTTATTTGAACCCTCATCAAGTCTGTAGAACGTTGCCTTTTCACAGCCAATAGTCTGTTTTGTCATGGATTCAACCTGTTCCATTGTCTTATCAAAGTCCTGACTTTCTGTCATTGCTGCAATAAACTTATTGGCAACGTCGGTTTTATGCTCAAGCTTCTCAATCTTATTTTCGGCTTTTTCAGCTCTGACAACTGCTTTTTCAGCAACTTCCGCAGTCTTGGCAAGCTCCTTTTGGGTTTCATCAAGCTTGCTCTCCGCATCTTTCAGACGTTTTTCCAGTTCTTTTATTTTATCGTCCTGCTTGAAAATAAGGTCATACATTGTTTTAAATGGACTTTTCAAAGCATCAGGCAGATGATTTATCCATTCTGTGTTTTTTTCCACTTTTTAGTCCTCCCCTATTTAACATATGAATGCTCTGCACTCTTTTTCGGTTATTATACCTTTTTCTATAAGATAGTCATAAATCTCATCGGTGGTCTTGTTATGCTTTATTGCTGTATCATTGACTCTATCATAAATATCCTGTATTCGCTCAAACATTGTAGCGTACTTGTTGAAAACATATTCTGACATGATGAATTTTACATCATTCCAGTCAACATCGCTGCCGATTTCCTCTTTAAGCTCATCTGTTACAATCTCACATTCGTTTGGGCTGGTTCCGAGCTTTAAGATGAATTTTTCGGTGACTTCATCGTCTCCTGTTCCGTAAAGGTATAACGTTGATGTTTTTTCTATTCCTCTTACATATACTTTCATATTACTGATCCTTTCCGCCTCATTCCTCTACAGGAGAATGAGGCTGATTACTTACATTGTCACAGTGCTTTTCTCCATAATTTCCTTTGTCTCGTTGAACGCCGTTGACATATTTGCGTACAATTTTGTATCTTTCGGGAATTTATCATAGAACGGAAGCTTGTTGCCTGAGATAGAAAGCAGTCCTTCGCCTGCTGCTACATTTTCGACAAATGCAAGCTCAGAATCACTGTAATGGAGAACTTCTTTGAGTTTAATGATATCCGAAGGTGACTGTTTGAGCATAACGATGAACTCACAGTTTGCCAGCATCGTTACACAGCTGTCGTCTCTGAGAATATCAATGATATTCTGTGTGATACCTGTTATTACACCGCCATATTTTCTGGCTCGTTTGTATAACTGCTGAATGAAGTTACGGCAGTATGTATTTTCAAAAAGGACATGGATTTCATCTACATAAATCCAAGTAGGTATTCCTCTGTCTCTATTGGCTGAAAGCCTATTCCAGATGTTATCAAGTACAAGCAGCATCGCCTGTGTCTTGAGTACACCTGTAAGTTCCTTAATGTCAAAGGAAACAAATCTGTTGTAGATATTGACACTTGATCTGTGGTTAAAGTAGTTGGCAGATCCATCGCCGACATACATTTCAAGCGTAGCCAGCATATCTCTTTTCATGTTTGGATCAACATTTTCTGTTTCAGCTTTCATTATTTCATACATATCGCCAAGAACAGGGATATCGTTGGGGTCAAGTGTTTCGAGGTAATGTGAATTGATGTACGTAAGTCTTACACACCTGTCAATAAATGATTGTTCCTGCGGAGTCAGCGGTCTGTTATTATACATACACGCAATGAACGACGTTATAAGCTGAGATTTTTCTTTGATTACATCATAATCCTCTTCTTCAAGAAGCCTGTTATCAAAATCAAAGGGATTGATGTAGTTTTTTGATCCGGTGGAAATCTTTATACTCTGTCCCTTGAACATCTGAGCCATTGACACGTATTCACGCTCAGGGTCAATTACGATTATTTCTGCATCAGCATATCTGAGGAATACATCCATCATTTCACGCTTAACATAAAATGATTTACCTGAACCTGATACACCAAGAATAAATCCCGCAGGATTTACAAATCCCGGCATTGTTCTCATTCGGTTAAAGCAAATAATGTTGTTTGAAAGTCTGTTGCAGCCGTAATATACTGCATCGTCCTGCTGTATCTCCTTTACGTTAAAAGGCGTAAGAACTTCAAGACTTTCGGAGGGTAACGTTCTGTTCCACTGGAACCTCCTTTGAGTTCCGATGGGAAGCGCATCCCAAAGTCCTTCCTCTTGTTGATACTTCATTTCGGAATAAGAGCAGCCATTGGATTTAAGAGAGGAAGCTATAATTTCCATATTGGATTTCAGCTCGTCATATGTTTTTGCCTTTACCATTATTATAGTATTGGCAAGGAAGAGCTTCTGGTCCTCTACAGAAATCATATCAAAGAGCATCTTGAAATCTTCAAGCATATTCTTTATTCGCTGCGGCATGGTCGTGCTGAAATAGCCTGCTTTAACAGCTTTCTGCTCACGCTGCCCCATATCGGCGGTAACATCACCGATTTTTCTCTGCACTATCTGCCTTGCTTTTGCCGAATCATATGCAAAGGCTGTGGTTGTTACTGCCATATTGATGTTTGTTGCAATCAGATCCTTAATGATCGTATCCCCTGCTTCATGTGGATATTCTTTTATAAACACCGTCTTGCAGTAATAATCGCCAAACATGAAGTAGTCAGGCTTTGTAAAATCAAAGTAGTCCGGGCAGATATATGTTTTTTCAATACCCTTCTTCAGCTCTTCTTCTGTGAATATAGGGAGCTTATATTCTTTGTCAATGAAAAAGGTCTTTACAACTTCAAGCCTTTCCTGATTTGTAAGAGGTTCCAGTCTTGTGCTGCCTATTTTGTCAAAGCCATTTTTTAGTTTGAGGTCAATAGTTTTAAATCGTCTGTCTGCAACCTCTTCATCGGGGGCTTTAATTGTCATTGTAATGTAAATGTTTTTCCGTATTGCATTATTTCCTTTTGAGAGTGCAGGGATCAGAACACGTTCGTTGTATTCCTGCCGCAGTTCATCAAACTCATCTGATTGCCGTTCCACAAGCACTGCTCTCTCGTACTTTTCAATGTCAATAGGTTCGTTCATAACGGATATTTGGCATTCCTCTGTATCATCAAGTGAGTTAAGAAACATACGATAGCTGTACAGTATGTTATCCTGCTGATTTTCATCGCCAAGGTTATAATTTATATCGTCAATCTTATAAACCTTGGAATAACGGTTATCATTTAGTTCCCAGATATCATTTGCAAGGCATTTCCTGTAAGGAAGGGTCGCTGCAACTGTTTTTCTTGCAGAGTTGACTTTCTTTTTAGCGTTATTCTTATTCTTCTTTTCAGCGCCGTCTTTGCGCTCTTTTGATAATCTTTCGGCATCTCGCTGTTTTGCACTGCCCTTGCCACCTTTAGTTTTAAGTTTCGGATATATAAAAATGCACACAGCTGCGATCAGCACAATAAGTATAATGCTTTTATACTGTTCAAGAGAGGAAAGGTCAAGAGCCTTGCTTTCCTGTTGTGCAGCTTGCTGTTGTACTACAGTGGTTGTAACCTCAGTTTCTATAGCTTCCTCTTCAAGTGTGACTACGGCAGATACAGCTTCGGTAGTATTTTCGCTTGTGAAAATTTCTCTTGTAATATCAGTGAAACTTGCAGTTTGCTCCGGCTCGGTATAATTGGAGTCGTGCATTGACATAAATTCTTCGTAACTGAGTGGTTCACTTGTTATACTTTCACCGGCAGGGGCTTCTGCTGTGCCTGTTACGCTTTCTTCTGGGTTTGCTGAATTAACAGTAACAGTAATTTCTGTTCCTGCATCGGAAGCTATTTCTGTTTCCACCCCACTTGCTTCAGTAGTGGATGCAGATGTTACTGTAACTTCTTCATTCATATTTGTTTCCTCCCTTACTTTCTTTTTTTCACCTTTTTATCGGCTTTTTCCTTAGCCTTTATTTCTTCGATTTCTTTTTTCCGTTCCTCAGAAATTCTCTCAAATTCTATTGCCATTACAGCATCATGGATCTTTGTTTCAGGATTTGTAAATTGCCATTTTCTCCTCCGGGATCCAAAATAAAATTTAATTATCTGTTC
Organism: uncultured Clostridia bacterium; assembly: GCA_934454745.1. Lineage (GTDB taxonomy): Bacteria > Bacillota > Clostridia > UBA1381 > UBA1381 > Ornithomonoglobus. The sequence goes on along the minus strand of CAKSGP010000013.1, from coordinate 6,044 downwards.
AGCGAATCGCTCCAGTGCCATATCGTTGTAGTTTATCCATCCTGCTGCGCCGAATGGTGCAACCTCAAGCATGATTATATATCCGATTGTATCAGTGCTTACCCCAAGCTTGCTTGCGATGAGGGCGGTTGGAACTGCAAGTGCCAAGGCACTTACCACGCATATGACCTGACGAGCGGTTAATCCGTAGAACATATTTGACTTATATGCCTTTATTTCATGAGGAAACTTTCTTCGCATTACTCCCATTTTTATCACCACCCTGTTATGACAGTATCTTGCTTATCATTGTGCTGACATTTTTGATTGCCACTGAAAGAAGAATTATTGAAATTAGTGAACCTACCAATCCGCTGATTAGCAGAAAATCATCATTAGATGGCACAAGTTCTGCAAACGCTGTTTGTATTTCATCTTTTATATTTGAGTACACTGTAAAGCATACGGTGTACATCATCAATGTCATACAGTTTCCTGCAAAGTTTTTAATAAATCCAATTCCAATGCCTCGTGTCTGAGAGTTTACGAGTGTAGCAATGGGAATTGGAGCGATTGCAATATTTATTGCAAGTTCAAACAGCAGTCCGGCAATGGCTGCCATAATTTTTATAAGCACACCACATACTACGATGGATATCAAGAGCAGGATCAGACCTATAAAAAATTGTTTTATACCTAATATTTCTCCTACTACTCCAATCAAATTAAATTTGCTTTCTGTTAAATCTCCGGTATCAAATACACCACTTAAACCTTCAACGCTTGTTGCTATATTTGTCCACGCATCTGAATCAACAAATATTCCATAAACCAGATCAACTATCTTTGAGGAGTTTTCGATAATTATCTTATATACTACAACTTTAAAACCAAAGCGGACTGCATCATTGATATCATCAAAGTGGAAGCCCATTGCTTGTGTACACAATTCTATTACCACAAGCAACGTTGCTATTGTTGTAGCAGCAGCTGAAATTGTGGATTTGACAGTGCCATCTGTACAACTGGCAGGATCAATATTTAATGCCTTTATCACCGTTGCACAGCAGCTGCATATACCTTCAATCAGTGCTTTGGCTAAATCAACCATCCAGTAGCCGCCAAAGCCTGCTCCAACAATATATGAAAATATATTCACTTATTTCATTCCCTTCATAGTTATATTTATTTTACAATGATAAAAATGTGTCAAAGAGAATAGATATGCGATATTCCCTTTGACACTTAATTTAGATTTGGGGTTTATACAAGCTGAACAACAGCTTCCATAATTGCGCCGCCTGCCATGGTCATAAAGCCTCTGTTTCTTCCTGCTTCATCCTGATTTGCAACGCCAAGACCAGCATTTACTGCACCGAATACAATTACAACGCCTGCAATGATTCCAACCCATTTCTTAATTTCGGTAATCATTGACTCGGCTACTTTTTCTCCTCCTCCGCCGTTATTTGATGTCGAGGGGGCATTAGTTGCGAATGCGACTACTGTAAAAGCGCATATCACTGTCATTGCCAGAGCAACAGAGAATATAAGTCTTGCTGCCTTTCTTGCCCTGATCCAATTTACAGTCTTAACCGTCTTGATAGTTGCACTTGCAGCCGCAGAGGCGACTGCGTATTCCATCTTTTCTCCCATTTCTGAGAACCTCCTTGTAAAATAAATATAAGTATTTATATCAAATTGGAAAATCCAATCAGATATCTCAGATATCATTCCTGATTTTCGTCAATGTACTTGTAAATTGCTTCAAGGTCAAGCTTATCCTTGTCCGTACAGCCATAGGCAAAAGGACTGCTGTTTATCATTACGGTTATGTTTTTATCCTCTTCTTTTGCATAAGTAAACGAATTCATAATAGAAAGTGGAATGACAGCTCTTATTCCGATGCCGTTTATTTTAAATGCAGGATTTTTTTCATCATCTGTAAAGTCGCTGTAGAAATATCCGTCTGTATATGCTTTCAAATAATCTCTTCTCGCCACGTACATTGAATCATACAATGAACTGTAATATGGCATTGTTCCTTCGTTATGATCGTAAATAATCATGTGTGTACTCATAACAGCATCCCGGGATTCGTTATTGTAAATGCCAAATATCTTTTGTTCTTCTACCGAATACGTTACAGTGTTGTTCTTATGGTTTTCATAATAATTGACCGAAGCCGGATCATAGCCCCAGTTGTAATAAAGCTGCTCTTTGCTTACCGACATTTTTTGGCATAGCTCATCAACGGTGCAGTTGTTGTTATCTGCATATGTTTCAAGCAATTTATACGGATTTAATCGCACAAGGTAAATATCCAATCCGCTTATTTCCCTGTTCCTGTTAATTTCCTCGTTGTAAAATACTTCCCACATATTGGGATCAAAAAAGTAGTCTTTATCCCTTCCAATGGCTCTTGCATAATATTGATAGTTTGCTTTATCCGAGAAATAATCGGGATTTGTCATGTAGCTTTTCAGCCACATGGCAATTCCCTGATCCTCTACCGATGGCTGCCCTGATGAGGCTGTTGCAGTTTCTGTTGTATCTGACAAGCCCAGTGTTTCCGGTTGATTTGATGTGTCGGTATTAACGTTTTCCGAACATCCGGTCATAGTTAACAGGCATAAAGCGGCTATAATGCTGATTTTTTTTATCTTCACCTTTAATAAAATCCTTTCTGTTTATTTGTCGATTTTATTATATCAAAATCAAAATTTGTCAAAAAAGTGCAACAAAGTGCAATAAAGTACAATAAAGTACAACAAAGTACAATAAACTACAACAAAGTGCAACAAAGGACACTGAAATTCATATATTAAATGTGCCTTAATATTTTGAAAACTTTTATAATGCGAAATGGGTAAAAAAAAAGAACAGCCCAAAGGCTGTTCTTTTTATGAAACCGCTTTATTAAATTAAAATTCTACTTTGATAAATCTTCCTTTATCGGCATCAGATGATATTACAGAGGGTGAATATTTATAAAGGTGAATTAAATCTACTGATTTATAAGCCATCCACTCATTTTTGCACCATGTGCCATCTTCGTTCAAGCTGTTAAGTTTATCTAATTCTACCCACGCAAGGAAATTACCATCCTTATCTGCATAAGAAATATATCCACCGCCGATTTTTCCCTTTTCCAAGTAAAACTCTGTTGGAAATATCTCATTATCCTTTGCCCACTGAAAATCATCATCTCCGTCCTGTGCTTTTTCCTTTATTTTTTCCGTTGCTGCATCTACCACTGCTACAAATGGTGTAGTATCTGTATCATCTGTTATTTCAATTCGAGGACCAAGACCAGATACGGTATAATGTTTATAATCGGTTATATCCTCTACCTTATTTGGAAGAGAATCTTTGTTTTTCTTTAAAACAATGCCTGCTTCTTTCAGAACATCTTCATCGTATTCAGCTGCTATAACTGTGGTTGATCCGTTATAGGTGTCAAATGCGTCGGCAGACTCAGGATTAGAATATAAATAAAATTTTACATTATCCTTGATTGTCTGATTATCACCAACGTATTCTATTGTAACCGAGGCTAACCTATCTGCACCGTGGAAGGTTACCTCAACGTCCTGCCAAAGATCGATACTTTCGGCTTCTTCGGAAGATCCCTGTTCGGCACTTTCGCTCTGTTCTATTTCGCTTGCAGCGTCCTCCAGTGCCTGCGCAAGCTCATCTTCGGACATATTGTTTATATCGTCCATTGAATATGTTGTGTGCGGAGTTTTTCCTTCTTCTGTGCTTCCGCAAGCTGCGGCTACCGCACCAAACATTACTACTGCGGATATCATTGCGATCATTTTTTTTGTGTTCATTATAATCTCTCCTGTCTTAATTTTAAAATTTCCTTGTCAAGAAATTTTACTGCTTTGGGTTGTTTATCTTTCCCAACCTTGGGACTGTTCCTTGTCGATAACGACATAATCACCTTCAACTATCTTTCATCACACGCACAAGTATGAGTTACAACAAAATAACTATTGAATTTTGCACTTTCATCACACACACAAGTGTGAGTTACAACCCTAACGTTGGGCAGTGATGTGCATACGGAATGAATGTATGCAGTTAAACCTTACCAGAGAGTGAAACGTACTTCCTAAAGGAAGAATTACCGCCACTATCTCGGTTTACGGGAGCAAAGTCCCCCGATCATTTCCCACTGGGGAATGAATTATCGTTCCTGACCAGTTGTTTTATTCATATTGTTGCGTGAGATTCCGACAGGTAGATACTTTTCGTTTATAAGTTCATCTATAGATAAAATAACCCCATCTTCAATATTCATTGATAGTATCGGATGATTTTTATTCATAAGCAGATATCCGATAATATCACCTCATTTAAAATCTACTATATTTTATTATACCATCTTACAACGCAAAAGTCAACTTCTGAAAAGATTATTTAATGATATGGTGCTTCTTGCTGTCATCTTTTAAAAGCTCGCTGTTCTTTGCATTTTCTTCATTTTGTATTTTCTCTTCTACTTTTTTCATGGCTTCACAAAACAAGTGAAAATAATGCCTAAGTAACTGCAAACATATTATCAAAACAAGACATCCTATAAACTTACCCATGGCTTTTATGTTTCCTCGCCTTCCAAAATAGCTTTGCGTACTGGGCAAATATCAATCTTGCCTGCTGTACATCAGGAAAGCTTTTTTCAAACTTGACGCTGTATTTTGATATATTATCCATCTCGCTTTTGAAATCTGGCTCATTCACATACATCATAAGTATCAAACGTGAGAATGACACAAGTAATTTATTGTAGTCAGGGATGTTATTCCCAATATTCCTCTGTTCATGATCCTGACCGTCAAGGTATGCTTTAACATATGGTTCGAGCAGCTCATTTTGCTCATTCGGATGTCTGAGAAAATCGTTTTGGAAATCCTTGTGAGCTATATATGTATGAAGAATACACACTGCACAGTCTGCCAACTGTGCTTCTATTCCAGAAAAGGAAATTCCTTCGCTTTGCTTCCCTATTTTAATTTCAATCATTCTTTTCCCTCACTTCGCCGGTGTAGCTTGTGTATTGAACCGATACACAAGCCTATTTTACTGCTCTTGTCATTCAATTCGTTCTCGGCTTTTAACTTATTGTTTTCGTTATTAAGCTGATGCTGAATATTCGGGATAACGCAGCTTAATTGCTTCCCAGTAATAAGGTGCAAGGCAGCAGCAGAAGATATCAGCGACAGCACAATCTGATGCTCTGTCTGCCCAATCGGTACAGCCTGTGTACAGATTGAACGCCAAGCTAAGAGTTTTGCGTGAAGTGCTTGTAAGCCAGCCAGCATTAAGGCTCTCAAGCTTTATGCAGCGGTCATCAAAATCATAAATCTGTTCGATGTGGTTGCCGCACGCTTCGTCAGCGGTAATCAGATAGGCAAGAGCCTTTCTGTACACGTCTTTTTCTGCACTCATACGCTTTACCAGAGCTTCATACTTCTGTTCGTGAATATCATTTACAAAATTCATAGTTTACTCTCCTTCGGTTTTTATGCTTTTACTGCTTCTGCTCTTCAAGGCTGCTGAAATACATTTCAAGAGCCTTATCAAGTATATCTGCTGCTTCCTGCTTTGTGTATTTTGCAAAGTAATTTTTATACTTGGCTCTGGGAATGGTAATTTTTACATCTTTTTCCTTTGGTTCATCATCGTCGAAATATTCTCCGGTAAGAATCTGTTCAAAGGTTTCTGTTGAGGGGTCAGCGTAGTTGCTGCACACTTCCCGGAACGCCTTTGCCATTCTCATATCAATAACGTCAATTTTATCTTTGACTACAAGAGAAAAGATGCGATTCTGATATATTCCGTCAATATATGAAAGCTCAACAGCCGGGCGAACCTTTATTCTGCCATCATCAACCATTTTTTTGAAATTATCTGTCAGTTCATTGATGCGCAAAAGTCTTGCTGCCGTATTTTTTGATATGCCATATTCTTTGGCGGCTACTTCAATTTTGCTTTTGGGGGCGTTCTTGTCGGCTTCGTGTTCAGATTCAGGTTCCTTTCCTTTTTCAAGGACATAC
>CAKSGP010000012.1 GCA_934454745.1 uncultured Clostridia bacterium | reverse complement strand
CAGGAATAGCTGTTTTTAACGGCGACGAAATAGAAATTGCAAAGGCAAAGGGTAGACTTGTAAATCTTACTGATAAATTGGAGAAATCTCCTATAACAGGAACCCTCGGAATAGGTCATACACGTTGGGCGACGCACGGAGCACCAAGTGAACGTAATTCGCATCCCCATACTTCAGAAAGCGGGAAAATAGCGGTTGTACATAACGGTATAATAGAGAATTTTGAAGAATTACGGGAAATGCTTAAATCTAAGGGATATACATTCAAGTCAGAAACTGATACGGAGGTAATACCTCATCTTGTAGATATGTATTATGAGGGCGATTTGTTCAGCGCAGTATCCGATGCTGTTAAACATCTTGACGGTAGCTTTGCATTAGGTGTTATATGCAGTGATGAACCTGATAAAATGATTGCTGTAAGAAAGCAGAGCCCTCTTATAGTTGGCGTAGGCGAAGGCGAAAACTATATTGCATCAGATATTCCTGCAATTTTGTCAAAAACAAGAGATATATATTTGCTTGACGATGGAGAAATGGCAGTTTTAACACGTGATGATGTGAAGCTGTATAATTCTCGTGGCAATGAGATAAAGAAAGAAATATATAAAGTAACATTTTCTGAAAATGCGGCACAAAAGGGCGGATATAAGCACTTTATGCTTAAGGAAATCCACGAACAGCCAAAGGCGATTGAGGATACGTTGCGTGGCAGACTAAGGGGTGACGGAGTTGTAAAGTTTGACGATTTTGATGCTTCATTGGTTGAAAAATTCAAAAAGATTTTCATTGTTGCCTGCGGCACAGCTTATCACGCAGGGATAGTAGGAAAGGCGGTAATTGAGAAGCTTGCAAAAATACCTGTATCGGTAGAGCTTGCATCTGAATTCAGATATAATGACCCGTTGATTGACAGTGATACATTGGTAATAGCAGTAAGCCAGTCGGGCGAAACAGCAGACACTTTAGCAGGAATTAGGCTTGCAAAGGAGTATGGTGCTTACGTATTGGCAATAACAAACGTTGTAGGAAGCACTGTTTCAAGAGAGGCAGACTGCACATTCTATACGTATGCAGGCCCTGAGATTTCCGTTGCATCAACAAAGGCATATACAACTCAATTAGTGTCATTTTATCTTTTTGCACTTTTCCTTGCTGAAAACAGAAAAACTGTTTCAACAGAGGTGATTGATGCAATAAAAACTGAACTGTTAAACATAAACTCAAAAATTGAGGAAGTTTTAAAGCTTGAAGACCAGATAAAAGAACTCAGCAAAAAAATCTGCAATGAAAAGGATATATATTATCTTGGCAGAGGTGTTGACTATGCAGTTGCAATGGAGGGTTCGCTAAAGCTTAAAGAGATTTCATATATTCATTCAGAAACCTATGCAGGCGGAGAGCTTAAGCACGGACCTATTGCCCTTATTGATGAGGGTACGGTTGTAATTTCCGTAAGTACAAATAGAGAAATTTGCAAGAAAATGGAAAGCAACATCAAAGAGGTTGCAACACGCGGAGCGCACACTATTGCATTCGTAAACGAACAAACAAAATCAATGCACGAAAATTGCAGAGAGCTTGTTGTTATGCCTGATACACACCCTGTCCTATCACCTATAACGGCAGTTGTGCCGCTTCAGCTTTTAGCATACTATGTTGCAGACAGTAAGGGATACGATATTGATAAACCGAGGAATCTTGCAAAATCGGTTACTGTGGAATAAGGAAGGAGCATACTATGGGAAAACTTTTTGGTACAGACGGTGTTCGCGGTGTAGCAAATGAAGAGCTAACCTGCGAGCTTGCATATAAGATAGGTAAATGTGCAGCTTATGTTCTTACAGGCGAAATCAAGCGCAAGCCCAAAATACTTATAGGCAAAGATACACGTATTTCAGGCGATATGCTTGAGGCATCACTGACTGCAGGACTTTGTTCAGTTGGTGCACAGGTAGTATCTTTGGGTGTAATTCCTACACCGGCAGTTGCATACTTGGCACGTAAATATGATGCTGATGCAGGTGTTGTAATTTCCGCATCACATAACTCGGCAGAATATAACGGAATTAAGATATTTAATGCAAACGGCTATAAGCTTAACGATGCAATTGAGGAGAGAATTGAAAATCTTATTCTTGAAGACGACAGTGAGATTGTGCTTCCTACGGGCGATGATGTAGGTACTGTTACAAAGTGCGACACAGCAGTAGATGATTATGCAGAGTTTGCAAAATCAACTATTGACTGTACCCTTGAGGGTATGAAAATCGCAGTAGACTGTGCAAACGGTGCATCATATCAAACAGCACCCAGAGTATTAGCAGAGCTTGGTGCTGAAATCTATACGGTATCAAATCACCCTAACGGTGTAAATATTAACCGTAACTGTGGTTCAACCCACACAGAAAAGTTTGGCGAATACGTAAAGAATATTAATGTTGATATAGGCTTAAGCTTTGACGGCGATGCTGACAGACTTCTTGTTATTGATGAGCTCGGCAATCTTATAGACGGTGACAAAATTATGATGATATGTGCCGAATACCTTAAGGAAGCCGGTATGCTTAATAAAAATACCCTTGTAACAACTGTTATGACAAATTTAGGACTTGTTCTTGCGGCTAAAGAAAAAGGAATAAGCATTGTCCAGACCAATGTTGGTGACAGATACGTTCTTGAGGAAATGCTCAAATGCGGATATTCACTTGGCGGTGAGCAGTCAGGTCATATAATATTCCTTGACCACAATACAACAGGCGACGGACTTGTATCTGCACTCCAGCTTTTAAATATTGTTAAAAAGACAGGCAAAAAGCTATCAGAGCTTGCAAATGTGTTTAAAACACTCCCTCAGGCGATGGTAAATGCAAAGGTCAAAAACTCCAACAAGTATGATTATGCTAAGGATGATGTTATTAAAGCTGAAATAAAAGCACTTGAAAAGGAGTTTAAAGAAAACGGCCGAGTGCTTATCCGTCCTTCAGGAACAGAGCCTTTTGTACGCGTTATGATAGAAGGACCTACACAGCATATAGTTGAGCAAAAAGCAAAGTATCTTGCAAAACTAATAGAAGCACGTCTGGGATAATGCATATCCCAAGAAATTTTTAGAGGTTATCCAACTGAAAGGAAAAAGCTATGAATAATTTAAAAGAATATAAGGATAATGGCGTTATCTTTGTTGATGAGAACAGTGTTTGGATTGAGAATACAGTAAAAATTGGCAAGGGTACGGTTATAGAGCCAAATGTATACCTTAAAGGTGACACCCAAATCGGTGAGAACGTTACAATCGGTTTTTGCACAGAGATAATAAATTCAAAAATCTGTGATAACGTAACGATTAAACATTCTGTGATTACAGACAGCGAAATTGGCGAAGGTACAAATGTTGGCCCCTTTGCGTATGTACGTCCTAACTCTAAGATAGGTAAAAACGTGAAAATCGGCGATTTTGTTGAAATCAAAAATTCTAATATTGGTGACGAAACAAAGCTTTCACATCTTACATATGTAGGCGACGCAGATGTAGGTAAGAACATCAACTTCGGTTGCGGTACTGTTGTTGTAAACTATGATGGTAAAAATAAACACAGAACAGTTATAGAGGACAATGCGTTTATCGGGTGTAATACAAACCTTGTATCTCCGGTTAAGATAGGCAAAAATGCCTTTACTGCCGCAGGTTCAACAATAACAGAGGATGTACCGGAAAATTCCCTTGCGATTGCAAGAAACAGACAGAGTGTCAAAGAGAATTGGGTAATAAAAAGAAAATAAATTTGGGTTATTTTAATTAATGAAGGGCTGTAAAGAAATCCGGAATTTTCTTTACAGCCTTTTAAAATGGAGTAACAAAACATATTCTGTCCTGAATATATGTATTAAAACCGAATAATTCGGGGAAAATATATGTAAAAACCTGCCGACAGACGGCGGAATGGAGGACGGAAATGACTTTATCTAAACGGCTGGAAGAGAATTGCCAAAAGCTGATATATGACTGTACAGACGAGGAATTGTTTTGGGGTATTTTAAAAACCGCAAATGAACTTAAAGAAAAGCTTAATGGTAAGGAAACGAAAAAGAAGCTATACTATATAAGTGCAGAATTTTTAATAGGCAGATTGCTCATATGCAATCTTATTAATTTAGGTATATATGATGAACTCCGCCAAATCCTGAAACAATATGGCAAGGACCTGTCAAAAATCGCAGAGGTTGAGCCGGAACCATCATTAGGCAATGGCGGACTCGGCAGACTTGCGGCGTGCTTTCTTGATTCGATTGCATACAAAAATCTTTTTGGCGACGGTGTAGGTCTCCTTTACCATTTCGGATTATTTAAGCAGGTCTTTTCGGACAATAAACAGTATGAGGAAAAAAATCCTTGGCTTAACAACAATGGGATTTTAAATAAGACCGATATTTCATATACAGTCGAGTTTGGGAACTGCAAATTAAAGTCAAGGCTTTACACAATTGATGTTATAGGCAAAGAACGTATTAACAAGCTTAATCTTTTTGATATTGAAACGGTTGATGAGAGCATAGCCAAGAACGCAACAAGCTTTGACAAAAATGACATAGCAAAGAATTTGACGCTTTTCTTATATCCCGACGACAGTGATGATGCAGGAAAAAGACTCCGTCTATACCAAGAATATTTTATGGCAAGCAATGCCGCACAGCTCATTATAGAGGAAACCCTAAGACGCGGCGGAACTATTGAGAATATTGCAGATTACGCTGTTGTACAGATAAACGATACCCACCCAAGTCTTATTATTCCCGAATTTATACGTATTTTTACGGAGCAGGGTATGGATATGGACAGGGCGATTGAAACAGTAGGTAAAATGTGTGCATATACAAATCACACAATCCTTGCCGAAGCACTTGAAAAGTGGCACTCCGATACAATTCGCCAAATCCTGCCAAATATTATGAGTATAATCGAGGAAATTGACAAGAGAATAAAGGCACGCCATAGCGATGAATCACTGCATATTATAGACAGCAACTCTCTTGTTCATATGGCAAGAATGGATATTCACTGCGGTTTTTCTGTAAACGGCGTAGCATCACTGCATACAGAAATTTTAAAGGAAACAGAGTTAAATAATTTCTACACCATATACCCTGAGAAGTTTAACAATAAAACTAATGGTATAAGTATGCGTCGATGGCTCCTGTCAGCCAATCCCCGTCTTGAAAAGCTTATAGAGGTTCTTATAGGCGATAGCTTTAAGGACGATTATCAGGAGCTAAAAAAGCTTGAGAAATATATTGACGATGAAGATGTTTTAAATAGGCTTTTGGAAATAAAAGCAGAGAATAAGAGGGATTTGTGCAGGTATATAAAAGACAATTACGGCTGTGAGCTTGATCCGGAATCTGTGTTTGATGTTCAGATAAAGCGAATGCATGAATATAAACGCCAGCAGTTAAACGTTTTATATCTTATAAACAAATATCTTGATATAAAGCGTGATATACTTCCTAAACGTCCGATTAATGCTATTTTCGGTGCAAAGGCGGCACCGGCATACACCATAGCAAAGGATATAATTCATTTAATACTGTGCCTCCAGAGTATAATTAACAGTGATGAACACGCTTCAAGATATATAAAAATCTTTATGGCGGAAAATTATAACGTATCCTGGGCAGAGAGAATAATACCTGCGGCGGATATATCAGAACAAATTTCACTTGCATCAAAAGAGGCAAGTGGTACGGGAAATATGAAGCTTATGCTTAATGGTGCCATAACTCTTGGGACACAGGATGGTGCAAATATAGAGATAAGCTCCCTTGTAGGTAATGAAAATATATACACCTTCGGGAGCAGTAGTGACGAAGTTATCTCACGTTATAAGAGGGGCGATTACGAGCCGTTAAAATACTACGGAAAGAATGACCGTATAAAAGAGGCGGTAGATTATATAACTTGCAATAAAATGCTTGAGGTGGGAGATGAGGAAAGCCTCCTCAGGCTTAGAAAAGAGCTTATCAGTAAAGATTATTTTATGACCTTTCCTGATTTTGATATATACACAAAGACAAAAGAGCAAATGCTCTCAGATTACGAAAACCATATAGAATGGGCAAAAAAGATGCTTAAAAACATTGCAAATGCCGGATACTTCTCATCAGACAGAACAATTGAGGAGTATAACAAAGACATCTGGAAATTATAAAATTTGTGTTATATTCACGGAAAGGAAATACTATAAAATATGAAAAACGGATTGAGCAAAAGCTCTGCATTTGATTTTTTGCAGAAGCTTGGCAAGGTATTAATGGTGGTTATTGCCGTAATGCCCGCGGCAGGTATTATGATAAGCATAGGCAAGCTTATCGGTATGGCAAACAGTGATATTGCGTTTTTTAAAACTCTTGCACTGACAATAGAAAATATAGGTTGGGCAATTATAACCAACCTTAATATTCTCTTTGCCGTAGCCATAGGCGGTTCATGGGCAAAGGATCGTGCCGGCGGTGCATTTGCGGCGTTGCTTGCATTTATACTGATAAACAATATAACAGGCAGTGTGTTTGGGGTAACCTCAGATATGCTTCAGGATCCTGATGCGGTAACTAAAACACTATTCGGCCAGGAAATATCAGTTGACGGATATTTCACATCAGTTCTTGGCTCTCCCGCACTTGATATGGGTGTTTTTGTAGGAATTATTGCCGGATTTGTGGGAGGAATAATATATAACAAATACTATAATTTCAGAAGGCTTCCTGAAGTCCTTTCATTCTTTAACGGAAAGCGGTTTGTGCCCTTGGTGGTTATATTCTACTCAGCAATAATAGCTTTGGTATTTGCCATAATATGGCCGATTATTCAGCTTGGAATAAATGCGTTTGGTGTGTGGATTGCAAACTCCTCCCAAACATCGCCTATTATAGCTCCCTTTATATACGGAACACTTGAAAGACTTCTGCTTCCTTTCGGACTCCATCATATGCTTACAATACCGATGAACTATACTTCCTTCGGCGGTGAGTATATTATACAGACAGGTGTAAATGCTGGAAGCACCGTATACGGTCAGGATCCCTTGTGGCTTGCATGGGTAACCGACCTTATAAATCTGAAAGATTCAGGGGATATTACAGGGTATCAAAATCTCTTAACAAGTGTTGTTCCTGCACGATTTAAGGTAGGACAGATGATAGGTGCAACAGGTCTTTTGATGGGCGTTGCCTACGCTATGTATAGGCGTATAGACAAAGTAAGACGTAAGGATTACCGTTCAATGTTTATTTCAACTGCCCTTGCGGTATTCTTAACAGGTGTCACAGAACCAATTGAATTTATGTTTATGTTCTGTGCAATTCCGTTGTATATTGTTTATGCAGTGTTACAGGGCTTGGCATTTGCGTTGGCAGGAGTAGTAGATTTAAGGCTTCATTCCTTTGGTAATATTGAGCTTGCAACACGAATTCCTATGTCTTTGCGTGCAGGGCTTGGGATGGATATAATAAACTTTATAATAGCTGTAGTTGTGTTCTTTATAATCGGCTATTTTGTAGCATACTTTATGATAGGTAAGTTTGGCTATGCAACTCCTGGCAGAGAGGGCAATTATGCAGACACTGCAGACACAGTAGAAACTGACACGAAAAACAGCAAAAATGTTGGTGCACCGTCTCAGGCGGAGCGTATTATCGCACTGCTTGGTGGCAGAGAAAATATAGAGCTTGTAGATGCGTGTATGACACGCTTGCGTGTTACAGTAAAGGACCCTCAAAAAGTCGCAGATGACAGTGCGTGGAAAGCAGAAGGCGCATTAGGTGTTATCCGTAAGGGCACAGGAATACAGGCGGTGTACGGACCTAAAGCCGATGTCTTAAAGTCTGATATAAACGATATTTTATGAAATTATTGACAATAAACACCCATAGCCTTGTAGAACCCGACTACGATAAAAAGCTTGAAATTTTCACTGATGCATTATACAGGATACGCCCCGATATAATAGCAATGCAGGAGGTTAACCAGACTGAAAGAGCACTTGTCGAAGAATTAGGCAGAGAATTTGATGTAAGGCGGGATAATCACGCATTGTGTGTTTGTAACGCTTTAAAAAACAAGGGACTTGATTACAAGTATTTCTGGCTTGGGATTAAATCAGCATACGGCATATTTCAGGAAGGAATAGCTATAATAACTTCTATGCCTGTGGATGAAACGGATTGTGTGCTTATAAGTAACACAGATGATATAACAAACTGGAAAACACGTAAGGCTTTAGGTGTTAAGGTTGGGAAACAGTGGTTTTACAGTATTCATACAGGCAGATGTGACGATACAGACGATCCCTTTTCTGCACAGTGGCGGCGGTTTAGGGAACACGTTTTGGATAAAGACAATGTATGGGTTATGGGCGACTTTAACTGCGACGCTGAAAGTGACGGGTATTACGAGGTTATAAATTCCGGCTGGCACGATACCTTTGCTCTTGCAGATGAGCGTGATAGCGGAGTAACAGTTCCCGGTAAAATTGACGGTTGGCGTGATACTGATGTATCCTCTATGCGTATAGATTATATTTTTACAAACAGAAAAAGAAAAATCAAAAAATCACAAATAGTATTCAATGGTATAAATGAGAAGGTAGTGTCAGATCACTACGGTATCCTCGTTGAGGCTGAATAAAATTCCGCATCTTGAGGTCTTTTCCTCGCTTGTGTATGAGAATACACGGCGTTCGGAATAAAACCCCAATCTGCGAAATTGTCTTTCAGCCTCAAAGGTAGGGGATAAATTCCGCATCTTGAGGTCTTAAGCTAAAACTATTACTATTTTGATTTTGCGAAAGGAGATATTAATGAGCAGAAAAGCAGGTATATTAATGAGCATAACCTCACTTCCGTCGCGATACGGAATAGGTTGTTTCTCAAAAGAGGCTTATGAATTTGTAGATTTTTTAAAGGACTCGGGACAGAGATCTTGGCAGATACTGCCCTTAGGACCTACAAGCTATGGGGATTCACCATATCAGTCTTTTTCAAGCTTTGCAGGAAATCCGTATTTTATAAGTCTTGAGGAGCTTATAGAGGAGGGTGTTCTTGAGAAATCCCTTTGTGATGAGGCAGATTTCGGTAAGGATGAAACGAATATTGATTACGCAAAACAGTATAATACACGCTATGACTTACTCCATATTGCATATAAAAATACAGATATTTCACAGGATACCGATTTTACCAAATTTGAGCAAAAAAACAGTTCGTGGCTTGATGATTATGCAGTGTTTATGACACTGAAAAACGAAAATAACGGCAAAGCCTGGATAGAATGGACAAAAACCGAAACTGACGATACAGATGAGATAACATTCTGGAAATACGTACAGTACAAGTTCTTTTCTCAGTGGGAAAAACTAAAAAAATATGCCAATGACAACGGAATTTCGATTATAGGGGATATCCCGATTTATGTTTCCTATGACAGCGTTGAGGTATGGAAAAATCCGAAGCTTTTCGAGCTTGATGAGGGAGGACTCCCCATACGAGTTGCAGGCTGTCCGCCTGACGGTTTCTCAGCAACAGGTCAGCTTTGGGGAAATCCCGTTTATCGTTGGAGTGAGCACAAGAAGGACGGATACAGGTGGTGGATAAACAGGATAAAAAGTGCATTTGAGTTATATGATGTATTGAGAATAGACCATTTCAGAGGATTTTCCGAATTTTATTCAATTCCATACGGAGATAAAACCGCAGAATTCGGAGAATGGGTAGAAGGCCCGGGAAGTGAACTGTTTTCTGCAATCCGCCAGGAGCTTGGTGAGCAAAATATTATAGCAGAGGATTTAGGATTTATTACCGATTCGGTGCGCAGTATGCTTACAGAGTGTAATTTCCCGGGAATGAAGGTGTTTGAATTTGCCTTTGATGCACGTGATGAAAATGGTTCAAACACATATCTCCCGCACAATTATCCCGAAAACTGTATTGCATATACAGGAACTCACGATAATGAGCCTGTTACATCCTGGTATCAGGATATATCCGATGATGAAAGAAAGCTTGTCCGAGAATATCTGTGCGACAGCTATACGCCTGATAATGAAATTGCAATACCCTTTATAAGCCGTATTATGCAAAGTAATGCAAAGCTTTGCATTATTCCGATTCAGGATTTTCTCAAAAAAGGCTCAGAATCGAGAATAAACACACCCCAGACAGTTGGAGGTAACTGGTGCTGGCGTGTATGCAAAAATGAGTTGACAGAGGAACTTAGTAAACTTATTCTGTCACTTACACGTATATACGGCAGATAGTTAATATGATTAAAATGCACAAAATGTTTCCTCGGTAGTAAAAACAGCGTAATTTAATCAATAATCATTATTGAAAAAATCAGTTATACCGACAAAAATCGACATACGCATTTTGCCGTAATTTTAACTTGTTTTTTCAATAGACAAAATATGGAGTGTAATGATTTACAAACTTTTTCTGAATTTTACAATTTCTATTGAAAATTCTAACAGCCCGTGATAGAATATGTGTAGAAAACACAAAGGGGAAAAGTATATGAAAAAAGACAACGCAGTTTTACTAAAGTATTTTGGCAACAGATTTCAGACAATCCGTGAAGAAAGCGGTATTTCCCGCGATATGGCGGCAGAAATGATAGGTATAAGCAAGCGTACTCTTGCATCATACGAGCGTGGAGAGCGTGAAATGAATATAGACACTGCGAAAAGAATGGCTATTGCATATAAAACAACCATTTCAAATCTGACTAATTATAAAAATGTGTTAAACGAAGCGTGTAAATAGGAGGTACAACAATGACAGGCAAGGATTACAAGCACATACGCTTTAGAAATTATATGACCCAAGAATATGCAGCATCTATGGTTGGAATTTCAAGATTTACTCTATCAGGCTATGAGTCGGACAAAGTAAGAATACCTATTATCGTTTCTTTACGGCTTAATAAACTTTATAATCTGACTGAAGCGGAAGTTGACGGATTTATGATGAAATAAGATTGAATGAGGGTGTATCAGTTTCACTCAGTTCTAAGGAGGTGTTGCTTAACGCAACACCTCCTTTCAAATATTCCATAATAGCCGTTTGTAAAAGTCTGAAAAGCCAGATTTCAAGCGGCTTTTTTGAATTAATATATGATGATTTCTCTCCGTTTTTATGGTATAATTAAATTGTAAAATAAATCATTTACACACAGAAACGGAGAAAAAATCATGCCTAATAATAAATTTTCGCAAATATCACTTTTTGACATTTACGAGGATGTTAATACATCCTTTACTGAAAAGAAATCCGAGCTTGTTTCACTGCTGGAAAAGCATATTGACTTCTCTTCTTTGATTTCATATGGTTTTCATCATGCCTTTTACAGCACTTTTGGCAGAAAACACAAATACCATCTTGAAAGCTTCATAAAAGCTCTGAAGAATATTGTTATAAAAATTCCTATTTGCCCTGAGGGATTAAAGGCAGTATCTGCACTTAAAAAGCTGGGTATTCGTACAAATGTGACACTTATATTCAGTGTATCACAGGCTCTTATAGCAGCTCGTGCAGGTGCAAGCTTTGTAAGTCCGTTTGTGGGAAGACTTGATGATATATCCGCAGACGGCGGACAACTCATTTCCGATATTGCTCGGGTGTTTGCTTTGCACGGAATTGAAACTGAAATTATTGTGGCAAGCATCATAGGTCCGCAGGATGTAGTTGATGTAGCACTTGCAGGCTCAGATATTGCTACAATTCCCTATAAGGTTATTATGCAGATGATAAATCATCTGCTTACAGACAAGGGAATAGAACAGTTCAACCGCGATTGGGCAAAGTTTAACGGATAATGGTAAAAACAGTACATATTGGGAGCAAAATTCACTTTGCTCCTTTTTCATACGATAAATATTGAGTTTAGTAAAAAAATATGTTACAATATACTAAATCATATATTTTATAAGGAGTGAGCAAAAATGAAGTTTGATTTTCAATTTTATAACCCCACAAAAATTTATTTTGGAAAAACTGCCATTGATAATTTAAAAGGCGAGCTTGAGAGCTATGGAAAAAATATTCTGCTTGTGTACGGAAAAGGCTCAATTAAAAATACGGGCTTATACGATAAGGTAACGGATATTTTAAAGGATTGCGGTAAAAATATCGTTGAGCTATCAGGGATTAAACCCAATCCTACCTATAAGCAGGTCCTTAAGGGTGCAGAGTTAGTCAGAGAAAATAACATTGATTTAATTTTAGCAGTAGGCGGAGGAAGTGTAATCGACTGCTCAAAAGCGATCTCAGTTTCTGCATATTGCGATACTGATCCCTGGGAAAAATATTGGGAGGAGTTTAAGCCTGTTGATAATAGAATTGTACCGGTGGCATCGATTCTCACAATGACAGGAACGGCTTCGGAAATGAACGCAGGCTCTGTTATAACAAATGAGGATAAAATGATTAAGGGCGGCAGAGTGTTTACACCCAACGTAAATCCGAAATTCTCAATATTAAATCCGGAATACACATACACGGTTCCAAAGTATCAGATGGTAAGCGGTGTATATGATATTATGTCACACCTTATGGAACAGTATTTCTCAGGCGATGATGACAATACAACCGACTATGTAATAGAGGGCGTAATGGAATCACTTATAAATGCAACAAGGAAAGCACTTGTAAATCCTGAGGACTATGAAGCAAGAAGTAATATTATGTGGTGTGCAACCCTCGGACTCAATACTGTTACAGGACTTTCTAAGGAGCAGGACTGGGAGGTTCATAGCATAGAGCATCAAGTGGGTGCATACACAGATTGTGCACATGGTATAGGACTTGCAATAGTTTCCATTCCCTATTATAAACACATATATAAAAACGGAATTGATAAGTTCGTACGCTTTGCAAAAAAGGTCTGGGGTGTTGATACAGACAGTATGACAAAGGACGAAGCCGCACTTGCAGGAATCGAAAAGCTTTCAGAATTTATAGAGGAAATAGGTATTCCTAAGACACTCCGAGAAATTGGTGCAACTGAGGAAATGCTGCCTAAGATTGCAAACTCCACAGTTCCGGGCGGAACATATAAGCACGTGGACAATAATGAAATATTAGAAATTTTAAAAGAGTGTTATTAACTTTAAGGAGGCATAAAATGGATAATCGAATTTATTTGTGTATAGATTTAAAATCCTTCTATGCTTCGGTTGAATGTATTGAGAGAAATCTTGATCCTATGACAACAAACCTTGTTGTTGCAGATGCTTCAAGGACGGAAAAAACTATATGCCTTGCAGTATCTCCGTCTTTAAAATCCTATGGCATTCCGGGCAGACCAAGGCTTTTTGAGGTAGTGCAGAAGGTAAAGACAATAAATAATCAGCGTATGAGGACTGCACCCAAGGGCAGATTTAGAGGTGAATCAATCGATTATCGTGAGCTTAGGAGCGATCCGTCTTTAAAGCTTGCATATATTATTGCACCACCAAGAATGGCACACTATATGGAGTACAGTACACGTATATATAACGTTTACCTGAAATATATAGCACCGGAGGATATTCACGTTTATTCTATTGATGAGGTGTTTATTGATATTACAAATTATCTTGATACCTATAACTTAACAGCACGGGAGCTGGCTATTAAAATACTCCGTGATGTTTTAGACACTTCAGGAATAACCGCAACCGCAGGAATTGGTACAAATATGTATCTTGCTAAAATTGCAATGGATATTGTGGCAAAGAAAATGCCGGCAGATAAAAATGG
>CAKSGP010000011.1 GCA_934454745.1 uncultured Clostridia bacterium | reverse complement strand
TTGCATTCTCTGCTATTGATACATAAATGTCAGGGCGTATATCGTTGTTTCTTGCAATTGAATCTATAATATCGGAAAGTCCGTCTTTGGCTATATCCTCTGATACCACTATAATTTTTGCGTGGGAAATAGATAAATCCTTTGACACAATGGAATTTGCATTGCTTATTGCAGAATATATGGTTGGAGCCTCCACTACTATGTTTTCTACAATATCACCGCCTGATCCGCCCTCCTCCGATGCACCGCCGCTTATTTTTGTAGGATTTGCAAACTGAATTGTATAATTAAAACCGCTTTCGGATTTATCTATACCTAAGGCTGTTATATATCCAATATCGTTCGGCTCTTCCCCTACACAAGCTGTAAGCATAAGAGATAGAAAGGCAATTGCCAATACTTTTAAATATTTTCGATTCATTTTTATACTCCTTTTTTGTTCCCCTCAAAGGAGAGGAAAACCGCAAGATGTGGAATTTTATTCAGTCGTGGATTGTTTCACGTGAAACATTTTTATATTATATATGACTCCTATCACTATTGGTATTGCAAACGCAGGGATATAAAGCCAACGGTTTATAGCGTCTTCAAAGTGAATCATATCGTTTAAGGATTCGGGCAATATGGAAATCCCCAAAAGAGTTATAACAGAGGGTGCAATCAGCGGCTTTGTATGGTGAAGCTTAAAGGTTTCTGCCCATACCTTAGCAAGAACTGCAACATACAATGCACTGTACAGTAAAATGGATATAGACCATATAAACTGAAATAACGCTTCAAGCCTTGAAAAAAAATCACTGAGATTTATCCGTCTTTCAAGCTGATATATGGGAACGATAAATTCTGCAGAGCCGGGGTAAGAATAGCATAATCCATACACAATAAATATAATAATATCACACGCTCCCCCAATTAAAATGGCTTTATAGCCAGATTTTTTGTAGTTTTCTGGCTCTTTCATTCTCGGTATCAGAAGATTTAGCATTAACAAATCAGAAAACACCGATATTACAGGCATTCCGTCAATAAAAATGCTTTTTAGCCCGTTTCCAAATATCGGCAAAATATAACCAATATGCAAATCAGGTATCAGCATTATAATAAATGCCGCAAAAACCAGTCCTGCAACGGGCATAAAAAGCTGATGAACCCTTGCAATTGATTCAATACCGCACCAACCGCCAAATATAATACAAATTACAAAAACCGTAACTATAATTTCAACATAAGTCTTTTGCAACAGCACAAGCCGAATAATTTCAGGAAATACACGCATTACGCTCAGGAAATTCAGTCCTAACACCAGAAAAACGCAAACTCCCGTAATAACCCTTAAACCCGCACCTCCGCACATTTGAGCAAGCTCGATAACATTGAATTTAGTGCGGTAAAGGGAATGAGTAAAGTAAAACAGTACAAGTGCAATAATAAGTCCGTATACCATTGCAAGCCATGCCGCATTTCCGCAGTATGCAAAAATACTTCTTGGGAATGTAATGAGCATTTTTACCACAATTGCGTTAATAATTATTGAAGAAAGCTGTTTTTGCGTGAGCATACCATACTCCCCTTTATTTATCAAATTTGTTTTTAACCCGCCATTTTCCGCTTATTCTCGGCTCTGCTTTCTTGTCCTGGGTTTTTAAATAACCTGGACGATCCTCTCGCTTGGTAATGGGATTTACCATAAGTGCAAGGCTCTCAGCTCGTGGTTTTACCGACAGGGACGGTGACAGAAATGCAATTCCAAAGCTTTTTGCCGAGCCAATATACAAGCTGTATGCTACAATTCCCACTGCAATTCCAAAGAATCCAAAAGTTGCCGCAAGCAAAATGAATCCTAACCGCAATATTCTATACGTCCAACCCAATGTGTAATCCGCCGTTGAAAAGGAGCCGATACCTGTTATTGCTATAATTATAATCATTATAGGACTTACTATTTTCGCACTAACTGCCGCCTGGCCAAGTATCAGGCCACCTACAATGCCTAGCGTTGAACCAATTGATGAGGGCATTCTAACTCCTGCCTCACGTATTAACTCAAATGAAATATCCATTAAAAGCAACTCTAAAAGGCTTGGAAACGGCACATTCTCTCGTGATGCACTGATTGAGTATAACAGATATGTGGGAATTATCTCCTGATGAAACAAAGTTATAGCAAGATACAATGCCGGTAACAGAACAGATACAAACATTCCTATAAGTCTCACAAATCTTGACATTACGGCAAAGGGTACCTGCAAATATTCGTCTGATGCAATATGTGTAAGCTCAAACGCGTTTCCCGGCATTACAAGTGCACGGGGCGAGCCACTTAAAATATACACACACCGTCCCTCTGACAACGCTTTTGCCGCACGGTCAGGGCGTTCTGTGGCAAAGGTCTGAGGTGTAGTCATAAATCTGTTGTCCTCAACAAGCATCTGCACCTGCTCAATACTTATTATATATTCCTTATCAATTGCAGAAATCCTGCGTTTTGCCTCGTTTACAAGCTTTTTGTTTGTCAGCCCGTCTATATACAATAAAACTCCTGAAGTCTTTGATACGGAACCGACCTTTATACCCTGTGCTACAAGCTTTTCAGTTTTTAAAATTTTACGTATCAGTGCCGTATTTGTACGGAGCATTTCTGCAAAAGCCTCCTGAGGCCCGTATATTGACTGCTCATTCTCCGGCTTATCTATCCCCCTATGCTCCCAGCTTTTAACATCAAACAAGAAGCATTTATCCACCCCATCAACAAACAAGGCACAGGAACCAAAATTTACACTATCTGCAACATCATCCATATCAGCTTTTACATCGACCTGTGAATGGGTGGAAAAATGTTTATACAAATTCTCATCAAACTTTCCGTCATTTACATAAGGAAGTTCAATAAGGGATTTTATTATATTGTCATTTATAAACTGACTGCTTGTCATACCATCATAAAATAGCACAAAAGCGTTTACATTATTCTTTGTGACTATCTCTCTCATAACAACGTCATCATTCATCGGAATATTGTAACGCTTTCTTATATACGCCATATTTTCCTCTATTTTATTGGAAACATAGTCTTTTAAAACATTTTTTTCCTGACGAACATCATATTCTGCATTATCCTCTTGGGTAAGCTCAAACTTTTCTGCCTTTGCTGAGGGCTTAAAAACAAATAATTTTTTTAAAAATTTCATAGTACCACCTGCCTGTATGGTTGTATTATGGATTTTTTCAGCAAAATTATACATATTTAACACAATTTAATCATATTATTTATTTATGGTTGAAAAATTTTTAATTTTTTTAAAATGTTTCACGTGAAACATTTACAAATAAAAAATTTGTGGTATAATATACATAGTAAGTCTTGCAAAGCAAGCCTTTGCGACTTTGTCGCCCCCGTGCATACGCACGGACTATGATATTGACGGCTGCGTAAAAATATCCTTGCAAGCAAATATTTTTACTTATGGTATAATATATATAAGCAAACATCTTTAAAGGAGATTTATTAATGGGAAAAGTTATTGCCGTTACCAACCAAAAGGGCGGTGTGGGAAAAACAACAACTTCTGTAAACCTCTCTGCCTGTCTTGCATACGAGGGTAAAAGGACTCTGCTTATAGACTGTGATCCTCAAAGCAACGCTACAAGCGGTCTCGGATATGACAGACAGGACTATACCCTCTCCGTTTACGACTGCTTGATTGATTCAAAAAAGGCAAGGGATGCAATAATTAAGACAAAATATCAAAATCTTTATATTCTGCCCTCCTCCTCTGATTTATCGGCAGCGGAAATTGAGCTGGCTTTAGAGGACAAGCGTGAAGCTTTTTTAAAAAAAGTAACAGATGCCTTGAAAAAGGAATTTGACTTTATTATAATAGACGCGCCCCCGGCACTGGGTATGATAACAATAAACGTTATGACTGCCTGTGACAGCGTGCTAATTCCCATTCAGTGTGAATACTACGCTCTTGAGGGACTTTCACAGCTAATAGGAACTGTACGGAAAATCAAAAAAACATATAACAAAAACATCAGTATTGAAGGTGTTCTGGGAACTATGTATGACGGACGTACAAATCTGTCAATACAGGTTCTTGATGAAGTTAAGAAATACTTCCCCGACCTTGTATATAAGTCGATTATTCCCCGAAACGTCAAGCTTTCGGAGGCGCCAAGCTTTGGAGAGCCGATAATCAAGTACGACCGCACATCAAAGGGTGCAGACGCTTATGTAAGTCTTGCAAAGGAAGTTATTAAAAATAATGAATAAGTTTACATAAAACAGAAAGGACTACTCTATGGCTAAAGCAAAATTAGGGCGTGGGCTGGGTTCTCTTTTTGACGAACCGCAAATAGCCGAAAACACCGACGCTGTGGAAACTCTGCGTATTACTCTTGTTGAACCTAATAAAAATCAGCCAAGACACAGCTTTAGTGATGACAAAATTCAGGAGCTTGCAGAATCAATTGCGGTTCACGGTGTTATACAGCCTATAATCGTCGTAAAAAACGGAGAAAGATACAAAATTGTTGCCGGAGAACGCCGTTGGCGTGCCGCAAAAAAGGCAGGTTTAAAGGAAATACCTGCTGTTATAAGGAATTACACAGAATTTGAAATTGCACAGATTGCATTAATCGAAAATCTGCAAAGAGAAAATCTTAATCCCATTGAAGAAGCACTTGGTTATCAGACTCTTATAGATAAATTCGATATGACACAAGAGGATGTAAGCAGCAAAATCGGTAAATCCCGAAGTGCGATTGCAAATACTCTGCGATTGCTCTCACTTGATGAGCCCATTCGTGAAAAGCTTATATCAGGCGAAATTTCAAGCGGTCACGCACGTGCAATTTTAGGGGTTGATTCTCCAAAAACACGTCTTGCGGTTTTAGAGGCAATTATAGAAAAGGGACTTAACGTCCGCCAGACAGAGGCACTTGTAAAACAGCTTCAAAAAACTACTCCGAAAAGGAAAAAACCAAAGCTTGATGAGCAGATTAAGGCACAGCTTGCAATGATTGAGGACAATCTTTCTTCATATCTTGGTACAAAGGTTACCCTTATCCACGACAGTAAAAAGGGTAAAATTGAAATTGAATATTACGGAAATGACGACCTTGACCGTATTATTTCCCTTATTGAGGAAGTATAATTCATAAATTTATGAAAGGAGTTAATAGATATAAATATGAACGATACAATACTTATCGGTGTAATTTCCGTTCTCGCAGTATTTGTCATTGCCTCCCTTATAATAGGAGTTCTCAATGTATCAAAAATTAATTCAATCCTTGATTATTCCGAAGACGGTGACCTTGTTACTAACCTTGAAAAATACTACAACAACGTGCGTGAACTGCAAAAAAGGCTTAAATTAAGCCAGGAGGGTGCGATGTCCGAACGGATTTCCGCCTGTGACCGCAAGATTAACGCAAGTCTTTCAAAAACAGGTATTGTTAATTTTGATGCATTTGATGATGTATTCGGTAAGCAGAGCTTTGCTCTTGCCATTCTTGACCAGAACAACACAGGTTTTATTTTGACCTCCCTCTACGGCAATAATTCATCAAACACCTACGTACGTGAAATAAAAGATGGAAAAAGTCAGATTCCTCTGCTTGTAGAGGAGCAGGAGGCAGTGTCAAAGGCAATGTCAGGAAATATAAATAATTAACGGAGCGATACAATGGATAAAAAACAAACAAAAAAAGAAAACCGTTCAATGTATATTTACACGGCTTTAATATTTGCAGTAGCACTATTGCTTATAATCGTTGCATTTTTTTCGCAGACTAACGTTTCACGGCTCGGTAAACGTGCCGACGAATTTGCAACCGAACCTCCTGTTGCCTCACAAACATCAGAGCCGAAACAGGATAAGCTTGCGAAGATGGCAAATATGGCAGCCGAGCTTGATACAGAGAATAAGGAGTTGAAATCACAGCTTACAGTTTATGAAAAGCTGCTTGCAGCTAATGCACATTTATCAAAGGAAAATATTACTGATGCACAAACAGTTTTTGCTGAAATTGACGAAATTCAGCTTAGTGACGACCAGCGTATATTATATGAAGAAATTAAAAATAAATTAAACGAAGGAAAGGAACAGTAAAATGTTAGACATTAAAATTTTAAGAAACGAACCGGAGCGTATTAAGGACGCACTAAAGAAAAGAAACAACGACCTTGACATTACACCGGCAATTGAGCTTGATGTTGCTCGCCGTGAGATTTTAACAGACGTTGAGAAAAAGAAAGCTCAGCAAAATGAGATTTCAAAAAAGGTACCTCAAATGAAAAAAGCAGGCGAGGATACAACAGCATTATTTGCGGAAATGAAGGAATTGTCCAATGAGATAAAAGCAGATGATGATAAGGTACGTGAAATTGACGCTCAGCTTCGTGATTTTATGCTGAGAATTCCGAATATCCCTAACGATTCCTGTCCTGTCGGTAATGATGATAGCGAGAATGTTGAGATAAGACGTAACGGTACACCCCGCAAATTCACATTTGAGCCAAAAGCTCACTGGGATATAGGTACAGGTCTTGATATTCTTGATTTTGAAAGAGGTACAAAGATTGCCGGTACACGTTTTACAGTTTATAAGGGGCTTGGTGCAAGACTTGAGCGTGCAGTTATTCAGTATTTCTTAAATACACATACAGATAACGGCTATACAGAAATTTTACCGCCCTATATGGTAAACCGTGCATCAATGACAGGTACAGGTCAGCTTCCAAAGTTTGAGGAGGACGCATTTAAGGTGCAAAATAACGGATTTTTCCTTATTCCCACAGCTGAAGTTCCTGTTACTAACTTACACCGTGACGAAATTTTAGACGGTGCATCTCTTCCCATTAAATATTGCGCATATTCAGCTTGCTTCAGAGCCGAGGCAGGAAGTGCAGGACGTGATACAAGAGGTATTATAAGACAGCATCAGTTCAATAAGGTTGAGCTTGTAAAGTTTGTAAAGCCTGAGGAAAGCTATGCTGAGCTTGAAAAGCTTACAAATGATGCAGAAATTCTATTACAAGGTCTTGGAATTCCATATCGTGTTGTATGCCTATCAACAGGCGATCTTGGTTTTTCATCAGCAAAAACTTATGATATAGAAGTATGGATGCCTTCATACAACAGATATGTTGAGATTTCCTCTTGTTCAAACTTTGAGGACTATCAGGCACGGCGTGCAAATATAAGATATAAAGAAACTCCAAAGGATAAGGCACAATTTGTTCATACTCTTAACGGTTCAGGGCTTGCAGTAGGCAGAACTGTTGCGGCAATCCTTGAAAACTTCCAAAACGAAGACGGAACAGTTACTATTCCTGAAGCTCTTGTTCCGTATATGGGTACAGATATTATTAAATGAATGGGGATATCCTACTTTTTCTAATCTGATTTTTATTGTGTGATAATAGCTTGAAAACTCAAAAGCCTTAGTTTCAAACTGCTTTGAGATTAAAAATCTATTTTAACAGAACTTTATATACACACAAATTATACTCCAGCTAAAAGCTCTACTGAAATTTAGTAGAGCTTTTTATGTTATGCAGTAAAAATAAAAGAGAAGTACCCCGTTTACACTTAATTGTAAAATTTTAGCAATATATAATTTTTAAATAATTGGAACATAAATATTATTCTAATTAAAAATCAAAATAATATGGCAGAATCATATTTTTACTATTATTTCTGGTACGCTTCTAATGAAAACAGAGTGGAATCATAATCATTCCACTCTGTTCTGCTTATTAACTAAATCCACAAACTCGCTGTTTTTTTCCGTTGCACGCAATAGCTGAAGTGCTTTTATATATCCGTCATATCCATCCTTTGAAATTGTTCT
The DNA here is from genome assembly GCA_934454745.1 of uncultured Clostridia bacterium. Classification (GTDB taxonomy): domain Bacteria; phylum Bacillota; class Clostridia; order UBA1381; family UBA1381; genus Ornithomonoglobus. The sequence continues at coordinate 6,155 of CAKSGP010000011.1, read as the reverse complement.
GCGTAATGCCCAGCTTGCATTTGCAGTATCCTTTGATATTAACATTTCCTCACGGCGTGTTCCTGATTTTACAACGTCTATTGCCGGGAATATATGCCGTTCCTGTAACACACGGTCAAGCTTAAGCTCCATATTGCCCGTGCCTTTAAATTCCTCAAATATAACGTCGTCCATACGGCTGCCAGTTTCAACAAGTGCCGTTGCGATTATTGTAAGGCTGCCGCCGTTTTCTATATTACGTGCAGCACCAAAAAACTTTTTAGGCTTATATAAAGCTGTGGGATCAAGTCCGCCACTTAAGGTTTTTCCCGTTGCAGGTTCTGTTAAGTTGTAGGCTCTTACAAGTCTTGTTATAGAATCAAGGAGAATTACAACGTCCTTATCCTGTTCAACAAGCCTTTGTGCACGCTCTAAGACAAGCTCGGAAAGTCGGCAGTGATTGTCCGGCTGTTGGTCAAAGGTTGAATATATGACGTCACAGTCAATTGACGCTTTAATATCCGTAACCTCTTCAGGGCGTTCGTCAATAAGTAAAATTATAAGCTTTATTTCAGGATTATTTTTTCGTATTGCCTTTGCAATGCTTTTAATTATAGTAGTCTTACCTGCCTTTGGCGGTGCAACAATCATACCTCGCTGTCCCTTGCCAATTGGAGATATAATATCTATTAACCGTGTTGCATATTCATCTCTGTCCGTTTCAAGATTTATTTTCTCTTTTGGGAAAATAGGAACTCTCTTTTCAAATGGACGTCTTTGTAACGCCTTTTCCAGACAGTCGCCGTTAATTTTTTTTACATATAATAACGGTGAGGATTTTCCTTCCTCCTTGATTATTCTGCAATCTCCCGTTATTTCATCGCCTGTTTTAAGATTAAATCTTTTTATCTGTACCGGTGATACGTAAATATCACTGCTTGATGCCGTAAAGTTTTCAAATCTCAAAAAACCGTAGCCTTCGCCCTTAACCTCTAATACACCCGTCATTTCCTCTACGTCTGTGGGACGTTCGCTTTTTTTCTGTGATTTTTCAGCCTCAATTACGGCATTTATTATATCAGTCTTTTTCATCGCCGAAATTTTAGTTACTCCAAGCTTTTCGGCAATCTCCTTAAGAACATCTTTAGTCATACCATTTAGTTCTTCAAATTTATACATACATTCTCCTTTTGATTTCCATTAAACAAGTTTAAATACGTCCTTATGAGATGATTTTATAATCTCAATATCCAATCCATCAATCAGCTTCTCAAAAATCTCCGTAACAAAAACCTCTGTGGGATAATGACCTGCATCAATAACTGCGAGTTGTTCCTCAACACTTTCTGCTGCAATATGATACTTCATATCTGCTGTAACAAAAACGTCTGCTCCCATTTTTATTGCATCAGGAATTAAATCATCACAGGCACCGCCGCCTACTCCCACAGTTTCTATTTTTTTGCTCATATCTCCGCATACACGTACAAAAGGTGTATTAAGTGCTTTTTTTACAAATTCAGCATACTCTCTTAGCGTTACTCTGTTTTTTATCTTTCCTATTCTGCCAAGACCGCAGTCGGGGAAATGTTCATTTTTTTCAATTACCTGACTGTTAACAATTCCAAGCTTTTCTGCCAATACATCATTTATACCGCCTTTTGCACAGTCCATACTTGTGTGTGAAGCATACACGGCAATATCATTTTTTATAAGCTCTCTTAAAATATACCCTTGCTGTGAATTATAATCAACAGCTTTTATACCTTTAAACAATATAGGATGATGTGAAATTATCATATCAACATCGTTTTTTACTGCTTCATCAACAGTTTCTTTGAACAAATCAAGCGTTATAAAAACTTTTTTAACTTTTTTTTCAGGATTTCCTGTAATAAGTCCTGTATTATCCCAGGAATATGCAAGCTCCTTCGGTGCAAACTCTTCTATTCTTTTTGATATATCCTTGACCTTAACCATTGTTATATTCTCCTCTTTCAAGCTCTGAAAGCTTATTTTCATAATATTCAAGCTTTTTATTGTCACAATTTTTTGAATTTCTTAGTCCGTTTACTATTTTATTAAATTCACGTTTCTTTTTATTAAAAAGCATTTCAAATAAAGGATGATTTGTAAGATATATTGGTAGATGGTAATAAATATCACGATTAAATGGCTTTTGGTCTCCGCTTCTGACTATCATTATGTTATACACTCTCTCGCCCTCAGCCGCTAAATCCTCTTTTACGATTGTAAATCCCTTTTCGATTAAAAATTTTCTCAATTCATATTGTGCATTCATTGGCTGGAGAATAAGGGTCATACTCCGCGCCGTTTCCATATGTGATGATATTATATCACAAATAAGCTCACCGCCCATTCCTGCTATTATACATACATCTGCCTCCTTTGGTTTTAAAACCGATAACCCACTTCCAAGCCGTGCCTCGATTATATCCTCCATACCATTCTTTTTAATGTTCTCGATTGCGGCATTTAAAGGTCCCTGCCTTACATCAGCCGCAATAACACGTTTTGCACGTGACGTTCTTATAAGCTCAGTTGGAACATACCCGTGATCGGTGCCTATATCTGCCGCTGTTTCACAGTTTACATAATTTATTATACAATTTAATCTTTCAGTTAACATTTTTCCATTCCGATAACATAAGTTTTCCACAGCTGTTAATAAAAAATATAATAAATAATTAACGTAAATAAGCCATTTTTCCATATTTTCAACGACTTTTCCACACTTTTGCTACAACTTTCGTCATTTTTACTTATATTTTTTAGTAAACTAATTTATTTAACGAAGTTAAGCCATTTTTTGTGGTTGAGTTTTCCACGTTTTTTGTGGAAAACTTTATGGATAATATGGATAACTATAAGTTTAAGGCTTTATTATGCCATTTTTGACCTTTATAACTATTATATTTTTTATTTCAACTTTGTTACAAATATAAATGTGTTTACATAATAATTTTACCCTTATTATGTAAACATTTATATAACAATTCCTCCGTTTACGCTTAAAACCGTTCCTGTTATAAAACCTGATTTTTCATCTGCCAAATACATTACAGCTCTTGATACCTCCCAGGGCTCTCCCATGCGCATAACAGGAGTTTCATCACATAATTCCTTTACATCATCATCTGTAAGATGTGAATTCATATCTGTCATAATAACACCGGGAGACACACAATTAACAGTTATTCCCGAAGGTGCAAGCTCTTTTGCAAGAGCCTTTGTAAAACCTATAACTGCCGATTTTGATGCACTGTAATGAACCTCACAGCTTGCTCCTGCCTCACCCCACATAGATGAAATATTTATAATTCTGCCGTATTTATTTTTTATCATACTGCCGATAACACTTTTTGTTACAAGAAACATTCCCTTTATGTTTATATCAAACATTCTGTCCCAGTCATCTTCGGTTATATCCTGAAACATTTTTATTTGTGAAATCCCTGCATTGTTTATAAGAATATCAATATTGTTAATTTCCAAAAGGGCATCTTTTACCTCGTGAGCAGAAGATATATCACACTTAACAGGATACGCACCTGTTTGCTCAGAAAGTTCCTTTGCTTTCTTTTCGCTGTTGTTATATGTGAAATATACTTCATATCCCGATTTTGAAAAATCCCGTACACACTGTGCACCTATACCTCGGCTTCCGCCAGTTATCAATACTTTTTTCATATTAAATAAATTCTCCAAAAATCTGCTTATATAATTATACCATTATTAGGTTTTATTGTCAACAACAAGAAAGATATTACAAAATCGGACAATTACAAATTAATTATTGCAAAACAAAATTTATTATGATATAATGTAATGTGATAAAATATAGGTAGAATATCTACAAGGAGATATGTAATGGACTGTGAGAAAATATGGATGGAGCTGCAGGAAAGTATAAAAAATGCTGTTGAAGCAGAAGTAAGCTATACAGTACATATTAAACCTGCAAAAGCAGTTTTATTTGAAGATTCGGTATTCACTATCGCTGTTCCTTCTTCTATTAACAGGAATATGATAGAATTCAGGTTTAAAAATAAGATAGAAAGCATTTTAGAAGCATATACAGGTCAGAAGATCACGCTTAATATTATTCTTGAGGACGAGCTTGAACAGTTTATGGAAAACTCATCAATAAATGATGAGAAAATATCATCTTCTAACACTCATCAAAGAGAGCTTTCTCTTAATGAAAAATATACATTTGAAAACTTTGTCATAGGTTCATCAAATGAATATGCGGCCGCAGCCGCAATAAGCACAAGTGAAAATCCGGGCAGAATATATAATCCTCTTTTCCTTTATGGTAATTCAGGTCTTGGAAAAACACATCTTATGTGTGCTATAGGAAATAAGATAAAAAAAGAACATCCTGATTATAATATTCTTTATATTACAACTGAAAACTTTACAGCAGAATTTGTAGACTGTATTAAAAACCACAAAATGGATTCCTTCCGTAAAAAGTACAGAACAGCAGATGTTTTGTTAGTAGACGATGTTCAATTCCTTCAAAACCGTGAAGGATTTCAGGAGGAGTTTTTCCATACATTTAATGATTTACACAGTCTTAATAAGCAGATTGTTCTTACAAGCGACAGAAAACCAAACGAGCTTATAACACTTGAGGAAAGATTAAGAACACGTTTTTCACAGGGACTTCAGATTGATATTACCGTTCCTAACTATGAAACAAGACTTGCTATTCTGCGTAAGAAATCAGAGCTTAATGATTACAGGATAAGCGACGATATATTAACATATATAGCAGACAGAATTAAATCAAACGTACGTGAGCTTGAAGGTGCACTCTTAAAGGTAATATCCATCGGTCAGCTAAGTCACAAGGAAATTGATATTGAGCTTACAAAGTTTGCAATAGAATCAATTCTCCCTAAGGACGGAGTAGTTAAAATAACTCCTGATAAGATTATGGACAAGGTTTCTACATTTTATAATGTAACAAAAGATGAGCTGATAGGAAAAAGCCGAGTAAAGACTCTCGTTATCCCGCGTCAAATTGCAATGTATCTATGCTCAAAGCTTACAGATATGAATGCCTCTATGATAGGAAAGACCTTTGGTAATAAGGATAGAACAACAGTACTTCACAGTGTACAGAAAATTGAGAATGACCTGACTACCGATAAGACACTTAAAACAAATATTGACTACATAATAAAGGATTTGCAATCCTTGTGAGGAAAACTTGATGATAATTTATGGAAAAAGTGTTATTAAAAAATCACTGTAATGAAGCTGAAATATAAGATATTTTTAATTCACCTTTTATAAACATCAAGTGTTTAAAAAAATTGGCTTAATATAAATAATTTTCTGAGTTTTCCATATTTTCCTCACCCCTACTACTATTACTATAATAATAATTATAATGATATATAAATATATACGCCAAAATTGGAAAATGAATAATGAGGAAAAAGTTATCAACAATAATGAATTTTAAGAAAGGATAAAAAAATGAAATTTATTTGTTCAAAAACCATACTAAACGATATTGTAAACATAGTACAGAAGGCTATCGGCTCAAAGACATCACATCCTATTTTAGAGTGTATAAAGATTGAAGCATCAAATGACAATCACGTTACATTTACCGCAAACAGCATAGAGCTTTGTATAGAATACACATCAGAGATAAGTGTATCTGAAGCCGGCTCAATAGCATTACCATCTAAAATATTCGGTGAGATTGTAAGACGCTTACCTGAAGGTGAAGTAAAAATAACAGCGGATGAGTCAAACTACATAACAGATATTGAATGTGAACAAAGTACATTTAATATTCAGGGAATGAGTGTAAGTGAATTCCCTGATGTTCCGATAGTTGACGAGGAATACAGAACAAAGATTTCACAAAAAGAATTAAAACAGATTATAAGAAAGGTATTTCCTTTTATATCTCCTATTGAAACAAGAAAGCCTGTTTTAACAGGTGCATTATTTGATTTTAAAGGTGATATTTTAAGTGTTGTTGCAACAGACTCACACAGACTTGCAGTTATAAATATCCCGATTGAGGAAAAATGTGATCCGAAAAAGTTTGTAGTTCCAGGTTCAACTCTCGGAAAGGTAAGCCAGATACTTACAGATGATGAGGAAAAGTTTGTTGATATTATAGT
>CAKSGP010000010.1 GCA_934454745.1 uncultured Clostridia bacterium | reverse complement strand
CATTCATCTAAAATAAGTTCTATATCATTTTCTCCGGCAACCTCGGACATTATAAGCTCACTCAGAACAATCTGTCTTGCAGAGCCGAGAGTTTTACGCTCACTTGTTGAAAGACCTTTACGTTTTTCACGGCACATAAGCTCCTTAAGGACACCTGCAACTCTATATATATCGCCGGATTTAAGCTTTTCCATATTCTCACGTTGACGTCTGTTCCAGTTAATATCATCACCGACATCATATCCGCGGAAAAAATCAAGCACCTTCATTGCTTGCTCTTTTGAGATGACGTCACGTAATCCGATTTTTTCACAGCTATCTACGGGTATATCTGAAATCATATTACCCACAATAAAGCAGATAACAAAATATTCGCGTTCCACACCGCCAACTATAATTTTTTTTATATCGTTAATAATACCGGCTCCATGCATTGGATGCACAACTTTATCCCCTATACAATACATGATATCTGCTCCTTTATCAGCCAATTTATTACATATATTGTACCATATTTTACAAAAAAAGTCAAATGGTTAATTTGCAAAAAAATATTTATTATATAAATGTGGAATATTAGATGAAAATATAGGGAAAGTTAAGCAAGAGAATGAGAGTAAGGAGAATAGAAATGGCACAGGAGGCATTGTCTGCAATAAAGTCAGCAGAATGGGAGGCAGAGACAAGTATAAAAGATGCAAGCTCCTATGGGGAAAGAATTATCGAGGAAGCAAAAGATGAAGCCGAAAAAATAGTCAAATCCGCAAAGACTATGGCAGAGGATATATTATCACAAAAAATAGATAGCAGCAGAAATTACATTGAAAAAAGACGTGATGAATACGTAAAAATCTCAAAAAAAGAAATTGAGTTAATCAGTGAAAAGGCAAGCTCTGCCAAAGAAATTGCAATCTCTAAAATTATGGCAGAGATTTTAGAGAGGGGGGTGAGGATATGAAAATGCCTATGGCTGAGGTGGAAATATACGGCAGAGATAAGGACAAAAGCAGTGTTCTTGACAGGCTTTGTCAAATGGAAATAATGGATATAACGGCATCTTGTGAAAAATCGGCAGAATACGGAAAGGAAATAGAAGAATTTCTTGAAAATTCTGGACTTGGCGAGAAGGCTCTTGAAATATTTGAACGATACTCCCATGAGAAAAAAGGTATTTTTGACTCACTTAACGGGAGAACGGAGCTTACAGATTCACAATATCGCAGTTATGAGAAAAAAATACCGCGAACATTGGAGGTATGTAAATCTGTTATTGAACGTTCAGAACGGATTTTACAGGCACAAGAACAAATAAAACAGCTTCAATCGGAAATTGAGCAGTTAATGCCTTGGACGTTATTGGATATTGATCTTGCAAAAAAAGAAACAAGCTCCGTAAGATGTAAAATCGGTATTGTCAATAAAGGCTTTGATATACCCGACGGCTTGCCTTTATATATAGAAACCGCCTCAAGTACCAAAAAAGAGCAGTATCTGTTTGTTATGTACAGTAAAAAAGCATCAGATGAATGTGAGGGGGCACTTAGAAGCATCGGATTTAAAGAACAGATAATTACAGAGTACGGCACGCCGAACAGTGCGATTTTAAATAAACGTAAGCAAATACAGGAGCTTGAGGGTGAAATTCGCAGCTGTTGTGAGAGCATATGTGATAAATCTGCATACCGCCGTGAAATTCAGTTTATAACCGACTATTTCAGGGTAAAAAGCGAAAAAGCGAAAACGGCGGAGCTTGTAGCAAAGGACGGGAGGCTTTTTATTATAAAGGGATATATCCCTAAATACCGAGCAAGAGATGTGAAGCAAATACTTGAAAGGGATTTTGCCGTAGCAGTTCAAATCACACAGGCAGATGATGATGCACCGGTAGTTCTTTTAAACTCTCAATTTGCAGAGCCTGCAGAATCTGTTGTAAGTACATTTGCATTGCCCGACAGCTACGAAATTGATCCGACAGCCATAATGTCCGTGTTCTATTATATATTTTTCGGACTTATGCTGTCTGATGCGGCTTATGGTGCTATAATAGCCGTGGTTTGCCTGATTCTTTTACGTAAATTTAAAAATATGGATAGTGGTATGCGAAAAAACCTGCGTCTGTTTATGTATTGCGGGGTATCGGCAATATTCTGGGGTGTAATGTTCGGCAGTTATTTCGGTGATGCAGTGTCTGTTATATCCTCTGTCTTTTTCGGAAAAGAGATTACGATACCGCCCTTGTGGTTCGAGCCTGTTTCAGATCCTATGCGAATGCTTATGTTCAGTTTTTTATTAGGAATTATTCATCTTTTTACGGGGCTTGGTATAAATCTTTATTTGTCATTGCGTGCTAAAAACTATATTGGTGCTTTTAACGACGGGATTTTCTGGTATATGCTTGTAGGCGGCGGAATAGTGTACCTTTTCGGAGTAGATATGTTTACTGAAATTGCAGGGTTAAAATCAAAGCTTAATCCGCCGTACACAACTATTGCCATAATAGTTGCAATAGCAGGTGCTTTAGGTATTGTACTCTTTTCCTCAACAAGTAAAAACGCATTAAAACGGCTTGGGAAAGGTGCATATTCACTCTATGGTGTTACAGGCTGGCTAAGTGATATTCTCTCATATTCAAGGCTGCTTGCCCTGGGACTTGCAACAAGTGTCATAGCAACTGTATTTAACAAAATGGGAACAATGCTCGGGGGCGGTATCTTAGGACTTATAGTGTTTATTATAGTCTTTATTCTTGGGCATACTTTAAATATCGGTGTAAACTTGCTTGGTGCGTATGTGCATACCAACAGACTCCAGTACGTTGAGTTTTTCGGTAAGTTTTACGAGGGCGGCGGCAGAGCCTTTCGCCCATTTGGGACAAAAACAAAATATTTTAAGATGAAAGGACAGTAAAAATGGGTAATATCGGATTAGTATTTGCACTATCGGGTGCGGCTTTAGCATCCCTTTTTGCCGGGATAGGCTCGGCTGTGGGTGTGGGAAAGGCAGGGGAGGCGGCATCAGGCGTAGTAACGGAGGATCCATCAAAATTTTCAAAGGTTCTTATTATGCAGCTGCTCCCCGGCACTCAGGGAATATATGGACTTTTAATAGCTTTTATAACATTGAGCCAAGTAGGAATTATAGGAGGAAATCCTGATGTGTCTGCCATAAAAGGCTTGCTTTATCTTGCGGCGTGTCTGCCAATTGCCTTTGTGGGACTTATTTCGGCGATAAGTCAGGGTAAGGCGGCAGCATCGGGAATTATGCTTGTAGCGAGAAAGCCTGACCAGATGAGTAAGGCAATGATATTTGCGGCAATGGTGGAAACCTATGCTATTCTTGCACTTTTGATTTCTATACTTGCCATTTTCGGTATTGCAGGACTTGATATATGATGGGACTTAAAAAAATAATAAACGAAATAAAGCAGGAATCAAAAGACGAGTGTGAAAAGATAATCCAAGAGGCAAAGGCAAAAGCATCAGAGATTATCAAAGATGCAGAGCTTGAGGCTAAAAATATAAGAAAAAAGGCAGAGAAAGATGCCGATTTAGAAAGTGATAAAATGAAAGAGCGCGCTGAATCGGAGTATAAGCTTGAGCTAAACCGAAAAAAGCTTGAGGTGCGTCAAGAGATAATAGAAAATGTTATTAGAGAAGCACGAAATCGAATAATAAATATGCCGATTGATGAATATTTCGACGTATTATCTAAAATGATAAAAAGTGCATCACACCCTCAATCGGGGGAGATTATCATAACTCGGAGGGACTTTGAGCGAATGAATGAAAGCTTTAAAAAGTGTATAAATCAGCATTTGCTTGATGTATTGCCGAAGCTTAATGATGAGGGCGGTTTTATATTAGACTATGGAAATACTGTTGAGGATTTTTCATTAAAGTCGCTTTTTGATGAAAAATATGAACGGCTTACGGATTTAGCAAACAGTATTCTTTGGGAGTAGCTATGGACTATGTGTATCTTAATGCACGCATACGTGCGAAAGAGGAGGAACTTTTAACTAATTCCGATTACGATAAGCTTATAAATGCGCCATCTTATGAGTCAGCATTAAATATGCTTTTAGAAAAGGGATATAAAACAGTGGACGGACATTTGGATATAGACGGACGGAGAAAATCACTTTCAGAGCCTTTATTTGAAGCCTTGCCCGATTTTATTTTACACATTTTCAGATTAGATAAGGATTTCTATAATATAAAGCTTGCTATTAAAGCAGAATACACAGGGCGGGATATTAAAGAACTACTCTCAAACGGGGGGAATATTGATAAGGATATACTCTATGAAAGTATAATAAACCGAGCTTATGAGGGCGTACCAAATTATATCAAACAAACTGCGGAAAATGCGTTTATGATGCTTGAAAAATACGAGAACATACAGCTTATGGAGATAGTAACCGATAACGCTTTACAACACTGTAAAATAAAGCTTGCAAAAGAAATAGGGGACATAAAACTGTGCGAGTATTTAAGCTTGTGTACAGATATTAAAAATATAAAAACAGTATTGCGGATTATATATTCAAAAAGCGATATTTCCTTGCTTAAATATGCAATATCCGAGGGCGGAAGGCTAAGTGCAGATTTGATTATACGTTCTGCATCTTTTAGTGCGGAAGTATTTATCGAATATATTAAAAGCAATGGATTTATTTTGGAAAATGCGGACAGAGATTTAGAAAAGCAGTGCGATGATATTATTATGCACTATCTAAAAAGTATGCGGTATGATGTTTTCTCAATCTTACCATCTGTTCTTTATATGGAAGCAATCGATACGGAATGTAAAAATGTACAGATTATACTTTTAGGTAAAAAGAACGGTGCAAAAACAGGAGAAAACAGAGAAAGGATTCGTGATACCTATGTATAAAACTGCGGTTATAGGTGATATGGAATCAGTTTACGGATTTAGTTCCCTAGGGGTTGATACGTATTTTACAAAGGATATAAAATCTGCAAGGAGTGCAATCAAGGCATTCTCCAAAGAGGATTATGCAGTGATTTTTATAACAGAGGATATTGCATCGCAGATATATGATGATTTAGAGGCGCTGAATTTAAAAACACTGCCTGCAATTGTTCCAATCCCCGGAACTTTTAAAAATACAGGCATAGGAAGTATGACAATCCGCCGTGCAATTATTAAAGCAGTAGGTAGCGAAATATAAAAGAGGAGAGGCAGACAAATGTCATTTGGAACAATCAAAAAAGTTGCAGGACCCCTTGTTGTAGCCGAGAATATGAGGGACATAAATATGTTTGACGTTGTTAAGGTGTCTGATATGCATCTTACAGGCGAGGTTATAGAGATACATCAGGATAAGGCATCAATACAGGTTTATGAGGAAACGTCAGGCCTTGCCCCAGGAATGAAGGTTGAATCTACAAAAATGCCATTAAGTGCCGAGCTGGGTCCAGGTCTTATGGGCAGTATTTTTGACGGAATAGAGCGTCCATTAGACGATATAATGAGGGTGGCAGGGGATAATCTAAAGCGTGGTATAGATATACCGTCACTAAAAAGAAATAAGAAATGGAATTTTATACCTTGTATTTGTGTGGGAGATTTTTTAGAGTCAGGAGCTATTATAGGCACTGTAAAGGAAACAGGGGTTATAACTCACAGGATAATGGTTCCCTATGGGATTAAAGGGACAGTAAAGGAGATTAAAAGCGGTGAATTTACCGTTGAGGAAACTGTATGCGTAATATGCGGTGAGGATAGAGAATATAAGCTTACCCTTATGCAAAAATGGCCCATACGCCGTATTAGACCATTTAAGAAAAAGCTTTCCCCTGATATGCCCCTTATAACAGGTCAGCGTGTTATAGATACATTTTTCCCTATAGCAAAGGGTGGTGTTGCATCGGTACCGGGACCTTTCGGAAGCGGTAAAACGGTTGTACAGCATCAGCTTGCAAAATGGGCTGATGCGGATATTGTTGTATATATAGGCTGTGGCGAGCGCGGTAATGAGATGACAGACGTTTTAAACGAATTCCCTGAGCTTATTGACCCCAAAACAGGCAGGTCGATAATGGAGAGGACAGTGCTTATAGCCAACACCTCCGATATGCCTGTTGCTGCACGCGAAGCATCAATATATACAGGAATTACGATTGCGGAGTATTTTCGGGATATGGGATATTCTGTTGCATTAATGGCAGACTCAACATCACGGTGGGCGGAGGCCTTGCGTGAAATGTCAGCGCGGCTTGAGGAGATGCCGGGTGAGGAGGGATATCCTGCGTATCTGCCATCACGCCTTGCCGGATTTTATGAGCGTGCAGGACGTGTCATAACCCTTAACGACAGTGAGGGCGCATTATCGGTAATAGGTGCTGTTTCGCCGCCTGGCGGTGATATTTCAGAGCCTGTATCACAGGCAACCTTAAGAATTGTAAAGGTGTTCTGGGGGCTTGATGCCACTCTTGCCTATAAACGTCATTTCCCTGCAATTAACTGGCTTAATTCATATTCCTTGTATGCAGATGATGTTGCAGGCTGGTTTAAGGACAATATCGACGGGATGTGGCAAAAAAACAGGGAACGCCTGTTAGGGATATTAAGCGACGAGGCTGAGCTTGAAGAAATCGTAAAGCTTGTTGGAATTGATACACTGTCACCGCCTGACAGATTGAAGCTGGAAGTTGCACGGATTATAAGAGAGGATTATCTGCATCAGAACGCCTTTGATGAAGTTGATACGTATACACCGCCCGAAAAACAGGCAAAGCTGATGAATTTAATTTTAAACTATTTTGATCTGGCAATGGAGGCAGTATCAAAGGGGACAGATATTAAAAAGCTCGCAGAATTGCCCGCAATAGAGGGAATAGGCAGATTTAAATATGCCTATGATTTTAATGAGCAGTTTCAAAAGCTCGATGAAATGATAAAAACTCAAATTAATAATTTGATTTTGGAGGGTGAGGACTAATGCCGAGAGGGTATAAAACAATAGAGGAGATTGCTGGTCCTTTGATGCTTGTTCGGGGAGTAAACGGAGTAAGCTATGGTGAGCTTGGTGTGATAGAGCTTCAAAACGGTGAGCAACGCCGATGCCGTGTCCTTGAAATCGACGGTGAAAATGCACTTGTCCAGCTTTTTGAAAATTCAGCAGGTATTAATCCCGAAACGTCTAAGGTGCAATTCTTAGGCAGAGCTATGGAGCTTGGTGTATCGGAGGACTTGCTCTCCCGTGTATTTGACGGTCTTGGGCGTCCTATTGACGGAGGTGTAGCAATACTGCCTGAGGAAAGGGTTGATATTAACGGCATTCCAATAAATCCTGTTGCAAGGAATTATCCCGAGGAATTTATCCAGACCGGAATTTCTGCAATAGACGGACTTAACACTCTTGTTAGGGGACAGAAATTACCTATATTTTCAGCTTCGGGCTTGCCCCATGCAAATCTTGCCGCACAGATTGCAAAACAGGCGAAGGTCAAGGGAAAGGACGATAAATTTGCAGTGGTATTTGCGGCCCTGGGGATAACTCACGAGGAGTCGCAGTTTTTTATAAATTCCTTTAGGGAAACAGGTGCAATAGACAGGGCGGTTATCTTTATAAACCTTGCAAATGATCCTGCGGTAGAAAGGCTTGCCACTCCTAAAATGGCACTTACAGCTGCAGAGTATCTTGCATTTAAAAAGGATATGCACGTACTTGTTATAATGACGGATATAACAAACTATGCCGATGCACTTCGTGAGATAAGTGCTGCAGGCAAAGAGGTGCCGGGCAGACGCGGATATCCCGGATATATGTATACAGACCTTGCATCCCTTTATGAGCGTGCCGGGCGAAAGAAAGGCTCTGATGGCTCTATAACTATGATACCCATTCTTACTATGCCCGAGGATGATAAAACCCATCCCATCCCTGACCTTACGGGATATATAACAGAGGGACAGATAATACTATCTCGTGAGCTTTTCAGAAAGGGTATAAAACCGCCCATTGACGTTCTGCCTTCTCTTTCAAGGCTTAAGGATAAGGGGATAGGTGAGGGGAAAACACGTGAGGATCACGCAAACACAATGAACCAGCTTTTCTCAGCTTATGCGCGTGGCAAGGAGGCAAAGGAACTTATGGTAATTCTTGGTGAGGCGGCATTAACGGAGAATGATAAAAAATATGCTGAATTTGCGCAAAGCTTTGAGGAGGAGTATGTTTCACAGGGCTATGATACTGACAGGACCATAGAGGAAACCCTTGATATTGGCTGGAGACTTTTAAGAATACTCCCACGCTCGGAGCTAAAGCGAATAAGCGATAAACTGCTTGATAAATATTATGATGAGGTGTAGTCTGTGGCAGTAGTACAAATAAACCCTACACGTATGGAGCTTTCACGTCTTAATAAAAAGCTCTACACCGCAAGGCGGGGACATAAATTACTCAAGGATAAGCGTGATGATATGATGAGGAGATTTTTAGCACTTGCCACGGAGGCGAAAGCACTTCGGGAGAAGGTTGAAAATTCTCTTAAAAAATCAGGTGAGCAATTTGCATATGCATCATCAGTAATAGGGGAAAAACGTGCCAAGGCCGCACTTATGGGATTTAAAAAAGATATGACGGTTAATGTCAAATACGAAAATATTACAGGTGTAACCGTTCCTGAATTTGAGGTAAAAAAATCAGGAAAAGAAAGACTTTTGCCCTACGGCTTTTATGATACATCTTATGAGCTTGACTTTGCAGTATGGGAGATGCAATCGGTTTTTTCGGATTTATTAAAGCTTGCACACACAGAAAAAGCCTGTATATTGCTTTCGGCTGAAATCGAAAAGACGAGAAGGCGTGTTAATGCACTTGAAAATGTCCTTATACCGCAGTACACAGAAAGCATACGCTATATTAAAATGAAGCTTGATGAGAACGAACGAAGTACAAGAATACGTCTTTTAAAGGTAAAGGACAAAATTGCCCTTGAAGCTATAAATGCTCGGAAAGACCGTGCATAAAGCCTGAAAGACTTACCGTCATTATATCACCGGCAACAGGCGTTGCGTTTATCAGGATAACATTTGCATAAACAGGTTCTCCTACATCAACAGGATAGTTTGTAACAATAAAAGTGTAGCGAACACCTCTTTTTCCACGATATGAATAAAGGTCAAGTCCTGAGCTTTTCTGGATTTCGTTGTAGTTCTCATACACTCTGTCAAATACTTCGGGGATAGTAATATCAGCTATATCATTCGGCTTATCGCTTACCTCCCAGCCGTATTCTTTAAGAAATATACGTGCTTTTTCTGCATCAGCTTTGTCGCCGTACACCTTGTAAACACCTGCCGTAATGGCACAAATCAAAACAAAAACAGTAATTGAAAGAGTTTTTTTCACATTATCACCCATATTTAGTTTATTTCGTAATATGTAAAATATTACTTGTTTAATAAACATAGTTTGGGAAATAATAAAAGTGAAAAATAAATTTATGAAAAGGGGAAATAATTATGTTAAATAAATTTTCATTGGGACTTGTCATTATAGGAGCCCTTAACTGGCTTACTATCGGACTTTTCGGCTTTGATATGGTGGGAGCACTTTTCGGCGGTCAGATGGCGATACTTTCAAGAATAGTATACACTCTTGTGGGACTTGCCGGATTATGGTGTATAACCTTCTATTTTACACACCATGCAGTTAGTGAAACAAAGTAAATTAAAAATAGCTGTTGCGTCAGCAACATTCTCGGAATAGAATAGGTGTAGCTCTGCAATGTGAGCTACACCTATTCTGTCTTTATGATGATCTTGCTGTTTGGGAAATACCAATGCTGAATTTATTTATTAATAATCGGATAAAGCTGAATCATATTTCCGCCGTCTACAACCAATTCGGCTCCTGTGGTGTTTTTTGCATGAGCTGCAAAATACCATACTGCATCAGCAACATCCTCGCCTACTGCAACCTCACCCAAAGGTGTAAAACGTGACGGCACATTTTTATAAAATTCTGGATTCTTCTCCCAGCGGTCTGTTTTTATCATTCCGGGGAGAACAGCGTTGACACGGATATTGTACTTGCCGAAATCAAGTGCCATTGCACGAATCATACCGAGCTGACCGCTTTTTGAAGCGGAATATGCTATTCTGTCAGGTATTGCCCTGTATGCCGTATTAGAATTAATAAATATGATATTCCCTCCGCCATTTTCCTTCATTCGTCTTACAGCGTGTTCGCACATGCAATAATTCCACACCATATTTGTATTTATTACGCGCATAAAATCCGTGATCGGATTTTCAAGAGCCTTAATGCCAAGTCCCTGGTCAGCAGCGTTGAGAACAAGGGTGTCAATAAATATACCTTTATGGTCAAGATATGTGAATAGATCCTCTACTGCCTCCTCATCAACAGTCCTTTCGTCCAAAAGAGAATTGATTGCATATCCCATAATATTTACATCGGGGAATTTCTTTTTATATATTTCTTCTGCTTCACGGACTTTTTCGGCGTTTCTTCCGGTAAATACAATTTCCCAGCCCTCTTCTGCGAATTTTTCCGTTATTGCGGTGCCTGTATTTATACAGGCACCGGTTATTAATACTGTTTTCATCTTTGTAAGCTGTCCTCCTTATGTAATTTACTTATATCATAAAGCTGCCGAAGGTAAGTATCAGCGGCGTATCCTTGATAGGTAGCTCCTTTATTATATACACGCCGTCGCCTTTATCTTCAATCATTTTCTCAGGGATTTCATAAACAGACTTTTTTAAAAATAAAATTCTGTCTTTGCAGGCCTTATATCTGTCAAAGCGCCTGTATAATGTCTTAAGGTATGCGACTGATACGGATGCTTTAAACATTCCTCTTCATTTATTTCGATTCCCAGTCCGGGCTTGTCGGGGATTGTCATATATCCGTCCTTGTACTCCAACGACTCATTGGTAACAGCTTTTCTCCATTCCACATCAGAATACATTATTTCTAAAATTTCAAAGTTGGGGCAAGTCGCCGCTAACTGTAATGTCGCCGCATTCGCAACAGGACCTGACGGATTGTGCGGTGCAAACGGAATATATCTGCACTCCGCCTCCGCAGCAATTTTCTTCAGCTCCATAATTCCGCCTGCATGTGAAATATCGGGCTGTATATAATCTGCCGCCATAAGGTCAAACATCTTCCTATAATCCCAGCGTGTGTAAAGTCTTTCGCCTGCTGCAATTGCTACGGGAGATTTATCCTTTACTGCCTTTAATGCATCAAGATTATCGGGCGGAACAGGTTCCTCAAAGAACATAGGCTTGAATTGTTCAAGCTCCTTTGCAATTTTAATTCCTGTGGGAATATTAAATCTGCCGTGTGCCTCAATTAACAGGTCAACCTCATCCCCCACAGCCTCGCGTACTGCCGCTATGCATCTGAGTGCTTTGTCAAGCTCTGCATTTGAAATGTTAAGATAATTTTTTCCGAACGGGTCCCATTTCATTGAAGTAACTCCACGCTGTACTGCAATTTTTGCCTTTTCGCCGAATTCCTCCGGCTCCTTTGCACCGGCAAACCAGCCATTGACATATATTCTCACCTTATCATTTACCTTTCCGCCCAAAAGTTGGTATACAGGAACGTTAAGGCTTTTACCGAGAATATCCCATAATGCCATTTCAACCGCCGACAGTGCCGACATCAGTACTGCGCCACCACGCCAATACGCATCACGATATATATTATGCCAGTGCTTTTCAATATCAAGGGGATTTTCACCCACAAGATATTCCTTTATATGCTCCACAGCGCCTATCAGCGCTTTTTCCTTATATTCAAGTGTAGCTTCTCCCACACCGTCAATACCCTCATCGGTATATACCTTGACAAATACCCAATTTGTTCTGAAGCAGTCAACCGCAAAGGTTTTTATATCCGTTACCTTCATTTTATTTTGGCCCTCCGTTTTTTATATTTATTTTCTTTATGTTGTCATACAGTTGTGTATCTATAATAAATCTGTCTTTAATAAACAGCAGTCTTGTTTGTACGAGACAAATTATTTTTATAAAATTACACATAACAGCATTGACATTTTCTTATTTGTAGTATATTATATATTTAATTAAAAACATATAAAATATTTACTGTTTTTATTAGAAATGTTACTATTTTGAGGTGAATGGTATGAAAATTGTCTTGCCTGAAATTGTATCTGTCGGGATATATAATTCGCAGATTGAGGTAAAAAATAAATCGATAACAAAAAACCGAAAAACAACGATGTTTGAAATTGAACTACCCATAGGTGAAGGGGGCATTTCATATATAAATTCCGAAAAAATGCCTATATCAGAAAATATGATAATTTGTGCAAAGCCAGGTCAGATACGCCATACTAAACTGCCCTTTAAATGCTATTATATACATATAATAGTGAGAGAGGGATTGCTTTATAACATTTTAGCAGACACCCCGAACTTTATAATAACAAAAAACTTTAATAAATATCAAGATATATTTGTTAAGATATGCAAATGCTACGATACTACCCGGGAAAATGACAATATAATGCTTAATGCACTTATATTGGAGCTGATTTATGAATTGGGCGAGGAAAGAAAAAAATACTTGTATAAGTATGCAATGAAGAATAATAATTATCAGATTATAGAAAAAGCTATAGAATATATTAAAGAAAATCTTATGTATGATTTGACTCTTAAAACAGTTGCGGATTATGTAGCACTAAGTCCTGTATATTTTCATAACTGTTTTAAAGCTTCAACAGGGAAAACGTTGCACGAATATGTTGAGGAGCAACGTATGAGCAATGCGATAAATATGTTGCTGACAACCAATCAGACACTTACAGAGATTGCATATCAATGCGGCTTTTCGTCTCAGTCATATTTCAGCTATGTGTTTAAAAGAAAAATGAAAATGACTCCAAGGGAATATGCAAAGGAAATATATAGGCGTTATGACACTAATCCCGTATAGTAGCCAATTAATTTTAGATTCCTGTATTTTTAGTACTTACACACCTTATTATTTTTGAATAGTCTGTGATAAAGGCAACAGACTCTTTCAAAATGCTATTGCAAAAATCCGCACTTTATGGTACAATAGCATTATGATTTAACTTGAGAGGATTTACAATGAGAACGTCTGATTTTTATTATGATTTACCCGAATCCCTTATAGCTCAGGAGCCTTTGGCAGAACGTGATAAATCACGTCTTATGGTACTTGATAAGGTAAGCGGTGAAATAGAGCACAAGCATTTTTATGATATAGAGAATATGATAAACCCTGGTGATGCACTTATTCTTAACGATACACGTGTATTGCCTGCACGTCTTTACGGTGTAAAAGAGGACACAGGCGGAGCAATTGAATTTCTTCTGCTTAATAAGCGGTCAATGGACACGTGGGAGGTTATCCTAAAGCCGGGCAGACGTGCAAAACCTGGTGCAAGGTTTGTGTTTGGCGACGGTAAGCTCAAGGCTGAAATATTAGAGGTTGTAAACGAGGGAAACAGGCTTGTAAAGTTTGAATACGAGGGATTATTTGAAAACGTATTAGACGAGCTTGGCGAAATGCCCTTGCCTCCGTATATTACAAAAAAGCTTGAGGATAAGGACAGATACCAGACAGTTTTTGCTAAGCATAACGGTTCAGCCGCTGCCCCAACAGCAGGTCTGCATTTCACACCGGAGCTGTTAGAAAGACTTAAGGAAAAGGGTGTGCGTATCGGATACGTTACATTGCACGTAGGCTTAGGAACATTCCGACCTGTAAAGGCTGAGGAGATAACAGAGCATAAAATGCACTCTGAATTTTACGTTTTGCCTGAGGAAACAGCGGAATTGATTAATAAAACAAAAGCTGAAGGCGGACGCATAATATCTGTTGGAACAACTGCAACGAGAACGCTTGAAACGGCAGGCAGATGCGGAATGCCTCTTTTGGCATCAAGCGGTTGGACTGATATATTTATATATCCGGGAAAGACTTTTAACGTAATAGATGCCCTGATAACTAATTTTCATTTGCCAGAATCCACACTTATAATGCTTGTTTCGGCCCTTGCCGGCAGAGAAAATGTACTTAACGCGTATAGTGAGGCAGTAAAAGAAAAATACAGATTTTTCAGCTTCGGTGATGCGATGTTTATAGAATGAGGAATAATTTATGTTTAAAATTTTACACAAAAACGGTAATGCACGGCGTGGCGAGTTTAGAACCGTTCACGGCGTAATACAAACGCCTGTATTTCAGAATGTAGGCACACTTGCCGCAATAAAGGGTGCGGTATCGACAATGGATTTAAAGGAAATAGGCTGTCAGGTGGAGCTGTCAAATACATATCATCTCCATTTACGTCCCGGGGATAAGATAGTACATCAAATGGGCGGACTGCATAAGTTTATGAATTGGGACAGACCTATCCTGACCGACAGCGGCGGTTTTCAAGTCTTTTCACTTGCAGGCTTGCGAAAGATAACTGAGGAGGGTGTAAGCTTCAATTCACACATTGACGGTAGACATATTTTTATGGGCCCCGAGGAAAGTGTGCAGATACAGTCAAATCTTGCCTCAACTATTGCAATGGCATTTGACGAGTGTATAGAAAACCCTGCACCCTATGATTACGTAAAAAAATCAGTTGACAGAACGTATCGTTGGCTCAAACGTTGTAAAGCGGAAATGGCACGTCTTAATACTCTTGGTACTACAATAAACAAAAATCAAATGCTTTTTTGTATCAATCAGGGCGGTAT
>CAKSGP010000009.1 GCA_934454745.1 uncultured Clostridia bacterium | reverse complement strand
TCTTAGCGAAACATTTAAGTCTGTTGTATATGACGGACGTACAGGTGAAAAGTTTGATAACCCTGTTACGGTAGGTATAATGTACTACCTGAAGCTGCATCACCTTGTAGATGATAAGATTCATGCACGTTCAACAGGCCCGTACTCACTTGTAACACAACAGCCCCTTGGCGGTAAAGCACAGTTCGGCGGACAGCGTTTTGGTGAGATGGAAGTCTGGGCACTTGAGGCATATGGTGCTGCATACACGCTTCAGGAAATCCTTACGGTTAAGTCAGACGATATCGTAGGACGTGTTAAGGCATACGAGTCTATAGTTAAGGGTGAAAACATTCCGAGATCCGGTGTTCCTGAGTCATTCAAGGTACTTGTTAAGGAGCTTCAGGCATTGGCTCTTGACATTAGAATATTGAACCATGATATGGAGGAAATTGATTTGGATGCATCATTTGAGGACGATACAATCAATGAGGAAATTATGGGAACAATGGAAGAGGCAGACGGAATTACCGATTCATTTGACGAGTCAGATCTTGACGATGCAAATATGCTTCTTGAGGACGAGGACGATTTCGATTTCGGCCTTGACGAGGATATGGCAGACGAAGATTTCGGCGATGACAGTGATTTGATATGACGATAGAGCATGGAGGATTTCAAATGTTGGAATTTAACAATTTTGAAGCAATAAAAATAGGGCTTGCCTCACCCGAAACCATTTTGGAATGGTCATACGGCGAGGTAACCAAGCCTGAAACAATAAACTACCGTACATTAAAGCCTGAAAAGGACGGTTTGTACTGCGAAAAGATTTTTGGACCTACAAAGGACTGGGAATGTCATTGCGGTAAGTATAAAAAGATAAGATACAAGGGCAAAGTCTGCGAACGTTGCGGAGTTGAAGTAACAAAGGCAAAGGTACGCCGTGAGAGAATGGGTCATATCGACCTTGCAACTCCCGTATCACATATATGGTACTTCAAGGGCGTTCCCTCATCAATCGGACTTATGCTTGACCTTTCTCCAAGACAGCTTGAGAAGGTATTGTATTTTGCATCATACATTGTAACAGAGGTTAATACAGACCTTGTAAACAATGATATTGCAAAAGGTCAGGTGCTTTCAGATAAGGAATACAACGAATATCTTGAAAAGTACGGAAACGAAGCCTTTAAGGCAGGTATGGGTGCAGAGGCGATAAAGACACTTCTTGAAAAGATAGATGTTGAGGAGCTTGCAGAGTCACTTAAGGCAGAGCTTGAGGATGCACAGGGCCAGAAAAAGGCACGTATAATAAAAAGACTTGAAATAGTCGAGGCATTCCGTATATCAGGCAACCGTCCCGAGTGGATGATTTTGACGGTTGTTCC
Source organism: uncultured Clostridia bacterium (assembly GCA_934454745.1). Lineage (GTDB taxonomy): Bacteria > Bacillota > Clostridia > UBA1381 > UBA1381 > Ornithomonoglobus. The sequence goes on along the minus strand of CAKSGP010000009.1, from coordinate 13,498 downwards.
GGTTATCCCGCCGGACTTGCGTCCTATGGTACAGCTTGACGGCGGACGTTTTGCCACAAGCGACCTAAACGATTTGTACAGACGTGTTATAAACAGAAATAACAGACTTAAGAGACTGCTTGAGCTTGGTGCACCTGATATTATTATCAGAAACGAAAAGCGTATGCTTCAGGAGGCTGTTGATGCACTTATAAACAACGGCCGTCGAGGCAGAACCGTAACAGGCCCAGGAAACAGAGCATTAAAGTCGCTTTCAGACCTATTAAAGGGTAAGCAGGGACGATTCAGACAGAACCTTTTGGGTAAGCGTGTTGACTATTCAGGCCGTTCAGTTATCGTTGTAGGCCCTGAAATGAAGATTTACCAGTGTGGTGTTCCGAAGGAAATGGCAATAGAGCTGTTTAAGCCTTTTGTAATGAAAGAGCTTGTATCACGCGGTATTGCACATAACATAAAGAGTGCAAAGCGTATGGTAGAGCGTACACGTGTTGAGGTATGGGATGTGCTTGAGGATGTAATTAAAGAGCATCCGGTTCTTCTTAACCGAGCACCTACGCTTCACCGTCTGGGTATACAGGCATTTGAACCGCGTCTTGTTGAAGGACGCGCATTGAAGCTTCATCCGTTGGTATGTACAGCTTATAATGCTGACTTTGACGGTGACCAGATGGCTATTCACGTACCTTTGTCACCGGAGGCACAGGCAGAGGCAAGATTCCTTATGCTTTCTGCAAACAACCTCTTAAAGCCTCAGGACGGACATCCCGTAGCTGTTCCGTCACAGGATATGTTGCTTGGTTCATATTACCTTACAATAATAAAAGAGGACTACAAAAAGATTTATGAAACAATCCTCAATGACGAATCAAAGCAGGCAGCCTTTGAGTCACTTATTGCAGAATCAGAGGAAACACCTGAGGTTGTTGATGAGGGTAAAGCAATCGAAACCTTCTCATCATGGCAGAGTGCCTTTGAGTATGTACTTACTATTAAGAAAGTACAGCTTAACGAAACAAAGATAACAAACGTTAATCCTATAACAGTTGCGACTCTAAAGAAGCCTGTAACAGTATCGGTTCAGAACTTCCTTGCAATAGCAAAGACTGTTACAATGAAGAAATTCCTATCCCCGGATGAGGCGTTATTGGCATATACAAACCACGTAATCACTCTTCACGAAAAGATAAAGGTAGAGATTTCAAAGGAAATAGACGGAAATATTGTTACAAAGCTTGTCCAGACAACAGCAGGCAGAATAATATTCAACAACAATATTCCGCAGGATCTTGGTTTTGTAGACAGAACCAACCCTGAAACAGCACTTGATTATGAGATTGATTTCATAGTAAAGAAATCACATTTAGGCGATATAATCGGTAAGTGTATAGACATTCACGGCGTATCAGTAACTGCTGTTATGCTTGATAATATCAAGGCAACAGGTTATAAGTATTCAACAATCGGAGCTTTGACCGTTTCAGTTTCTGACATCAACGTGCCCGAAGCAAAGCCGGCAATTCTTGCAGAGGCTGAAAAGCAGGTTGAAGCAATTACAGCTAAGTACAGATTTGGTTTGCTTAGTGACGAGGAGCGTTACGAGCAGGTAATCAAAATCTGGGCAGACGCATCATCACAGGTTACAGATGCCATGCTTGAAAACCTTGGTGAATTCAACCCAATCTATATGATGGCAGATTCAGGAGCCCGTGGTTCGACCAACCAGATCCGTCAGCTTGCTGCTATGCGTGGTCTTATGGCGGATACACAGGGTAGAACAGTCGAGATACCTATCAGAGCTAACTTCCGAGAGGGACTTAACGTTCTTGAGTACTTTGTATCATCACACGGTGCAAGAAAAGGTCTTACAGATACGGCTTTACGTACTGCTGACTCAGGTTACCTTACAAGACGTCTTGTTGACGTATCACAGGACGTTATTGTTCGGGAAATCGACTGCGGTACAACAAAGTATGCAGAAATAGAGGATATCCGTGACGGTGAGGAAGTAATCGAGCCGTTGTACGATCGTATCGAGGGCAGAATATCCTGGGAGGACGTAGTAAATCCCGAAACAGGCGATGTTATCGTAAAGGCAGGCGAGATGATAAGTCTTGCACAGGCTGATAAGATTGTAAAAGCCGGAATTTCAAAGGTTAAAATCCGTTCAGTTCTTACTTGTAAGTCAAAGGTTGGTGTATGTGCTAAGTGTTATGGTAAGAACCTTGCAACAGGTACACTTGTAAACATCGGTGAAGCCGTAGGTATCATTGCCGCACAGTCAATCGGTGAGCCTGGTACACAGCTTACAATGAGAACCTTCCACGCCGGCGGTGTTGCATCGGGCAGCGATATTACACAGGGTCTTCCCCGTATCGAGGAATTGTTTGAAGCACGTAAGCCTAAGGGTGTTGCTATTATCAGTGAGATTTCAGGTACTGTAAAGGTTAATGACTCAAAGCAGAAGCGTGAAGTTGTAATCACAAACGATGAAGACGGTGAGAGCGTAACATACGCAATCCCGTACGGTGCAACAATCAAGCTTCGTGACGGCGATTTCGTACCTAAGGGTGGCGAGATTACAACAGGTTCTGTTAACCCCAACGACCTTCTTAAAATCAATGGACCTGATGCAGTTCAGATGTACATCACACGTGAAGTACAAAGAACATACCGTATGCAGGGTGTTGACATTAACGATAAGCACGTTGAGGTTATCACACGTCAGATGTTGCGTAAGGTACGTATAGAGGATGTTGGTGATACAAATCTTCTTATCGGTTCATTGACAGACAGACTTGAATTTGATGAGCAGAACGAAATAGCTCTTGCAAATAACGGCAAGGGGGCGACCGCGTCACCAGTACTTTTGGGTATCACAAAGGCATCGCTTGCAACCGAGTCGTTCCTATCAGCAGCATCATTCCAGGAAACTACAAAGATCCTTACAGATGCGGCTATCAAGGGTAAGATCGATCCGCTTATGGGACTTAAGGAAAATGTTATCATTGGTAAGCTTATTCCTGCCGGTACGGGTATGAGTATGTATAAAGACATAAACATTACTATGAACGGCGAAGAAGTGACGAATGAGGAAATCAAATAATTACTGACAAAAAGAGCATATTTGTTTAGAATACAAACAGATATGCTCTTTTAAGATACAGACGTATTCTTTGGAGGATTTGTATGTTAAAATATTTTTCCAAGACAGAACTTTTTCTATGGACATCATCAACATTATTTATAGTTATATCATTTATTATTTGGGACAGATCAAACTATCTTACGCTTATCGCATCACTTATAGGCGTAACATATCTTGGAATGACCGCACCACTGGCGGCCTTTTCCTTTGTTGCATGGATAAACAATAAAGGAAAAGCAAAAAACACCAAAGCAATATTAAAGATTTTCTAAAAACAATTCATGGATGATGATTTTATGTTGACAAATCATTAAAAAAGGAGTAAAATAATATTACATCAAAAAAATTGGAGGTATGTTTTATGGATTACATTCCGGTAGCCGTATTGCTTTGTGCTGTAATAGCATTAGTATTTGCAACAGTAAAATTCTATTCGGTTAAGAGTAAACCGGAGGGCACAGAGAAAATGGCAGAAATAAGCGCCAAAATTCGTAAAGGTGCAATGGCTTATCTTAAAAGACAGTATAAAACAGTGGGCATATTCTTTGCCGTAATGTTTATTATTCTTTTAGCCTTGGCATTTTTGGGTAAGCTTACGCCCTATGTTCCCTTTGCATTCCTTACAGGTGGCTTTTTCTCAGGTCTTTCAGGCTTTATAGGAATGAAAATAGCAACCTATGCAAACTCAAGAACTGCAAACGGTGCAAGAGAATCTCTTAATAAGGGACTTAAGATTGCGTTCTCATCAGGTGCAGTTATGGGACTTACGGTTGTAGGCCTTGGTCTTTTGGATATAAGCGTTTGGTTTATTCTGCTTAAATTCGTATTCAAACTTCCCATAAACGAAATTATGTCAGCTATGCTTACATTCGGTATGGGTGCATCATCAATGGCATTGTTTGCCCGTGTGGGCGGCGGTATCTTTACAAAGGCTGCAGACGTAGGCGCAGACCTTGTGGGTAAGGTTGAAGTAGGTATCCCTGAGGACGATCCGAGAAACCCGGCTTGTATTGCTGATAACGTAGGCGACAATGTTGGTGACGTTGCAGGTATGGGTGCAGACCTTTATGAGTCATATGTTGGTTCAATTATTTCCTGCGGTGCACTTGCAGTATCAGCAGGCTTGGAAATTAACGGCGTTCTTGTTCCTATGCTTATTGCGGCAATTGGCATTATTTCGTCTATTATAGGTACATTCTTTGTAAGTACAAAGGAAAATGCCGATCAGAAGTCACTTCTTGGCTCACTAAGACGCGGAACATATGCAAGCTCAATACTTTCAGCAATTGGTTCCGCAATTTTGATATATACACTTATCCCTGAAAACGCAAATGTGTTTTGGGCAGTAATATCAGGTCTGTTAGCAGGCGTTTTGATAGGATTCTTTACAGAATACTATACATCAGATACATATAAACCTACAAAGAAGCTTGCAGGTTCATCAGAAACAGGTTCTGCAACAATTATTATTGACGGTTTGTCACTCGGTATGCTTTCAACAGCAATACCTGTCATAATAATAGCGATCTCAATTATTATAAGCTTCTTTACAGCAGGCGGAGATACAACAGCTGAGGGCTTTGCAAGAGGACTTTACGGCGTGGGTCTTAGTGCAGTAGGTATGCTTTCAACTCTTGGCATAACCCTTGCAACTGACGCATACGGCCCCGTTGCAGACAATGCAGGCGGTATTGCGGAAATGTCAGGACTTGAGCCGGAGGTCAGAGAGCGTACAGATGCACTTGATTCTCTTGGTAACACAACAGCTGCAACAGGTAAGGGCTTTGCAATAGGTTCAGCAGCTTTAACTGCTCTTGCGCTTATTGTATCATATACAAACGAGGTCGAGTCAGTTGTAGAGCTTAACCTCTCAATAACAAACCCGGCAGTTCTTATCGGCTTGCTTATAGGTGCTATGCTTCCGTTCCTGTTCAGTTCAATGACAATGAAAGCCGTTGGTCGTGCGGCACAGAAAATAGTTGTTGAAGTAAGACGACAGTTTAAAGAAATAAAGGGACTTATGACAGGCGAAGCAGATGCAGATTACGAAAGCTGTATAGATATCTGTGTTAAGTCATCTCTTAAGGAAATGATAGCTCCTGCCGCACTTGGTATAGTTGCACCGATTGTTGTAGGCTTTGTGCTTGGCTGTAACGGTGTTGTAGGTATGCTTGCAGGTGCACTTGTATCAGGATTTGTGCTTGCTATAATGATGTCAAACGCAGGCGGTGCGTGGGATAACGCAAAGAAGTATATCGAAGCCGGGAACTTTAACGGTAAGGGCAGTGAAAACCACAAGGCAGCCGTTGTAGGTGATACAGTAGGCGACCCCTTTAAGGACACTGCAGGTCCGTCTGTAAACATCCTTATTAAGCTTTTGAGTATGGTTTCAATCGTCTTTGCATCACTTGTTGCAAGCGGAAACCTGATGAGCTTCTTAGGTATGTAATTAATAGAAAAATTAAGGGCTTGCCCAAGCACTCTTGGGTGAGTCTTTTTTGTGTAACGAATACTATGATTTTAATGCTCAAAATCTAAAAAAATACGCATATTTACTTGCATTTTAGAGGGTTTTGTGATATAATTATATGTGTATGAGATAACAATCGGAGCATATTGCTCAAGGATGAAAAGTTGAATTTCGTGAAAGGAATTAAGGATAATAACTATGGCTAAAAAATCCAAGGAACTGCCTTTTGACAGATCTGCATTAGAGGATCAGAAAATAGTAGGCGTTGAACTAAACAATGAAATGCAAAAGGCGTACATTGACTACGCAATGAGCGTTATAGTAAGCCGTGCACTTCCTGATGTCCGTGACGGCCTTAAGCCTGTGCATAGACGAATTTTATATAATATGTATGAGGACGGCTTGCTCTATGAGGCAGATTTCAGAAAGTCGGCAACCACCGTCGGCGACGTGTTGGGTAGATATCATCCCCACGGCGATGCGTCTGTTTATGATGCAATGGTGCGTTTGGGACAACCCTTCTCTTTGAGATACCCTCTTGTTCAGGGTAAAGGTAACTTTGGTTCAATTGACGGCGATCCCCCTGCTGCATACCGTTATACGGAAGCAAAAATGGCAAAGATTTCCGCATTAATGCTTACGGATATTGAAAAGGAAACAGTTGATTTCGTACCAAACTTTGACGATACAAGAAAAGAGCCGGACGTTTTACCTTCAAGATTTCCAAACCTTTTAGTGAACGGCTCAAACGGTATTGCCGTAGGTATGGCAACAAATATTCCGCCTCATAACCTGACTGAAACAGTAGATGCAATAATAGCGGCTATTGACGATCCGATGATAACCATTGACGAGCTTATGCAATATATGCCCGGTCCCGATTTCCCCACAGGTGGAGTTATTATGGGCAAAAGCGGAATACGTCAAGCTTATCAGACAGGCCGGGGAAAAATAATTCTCCGTGCAAAAGCTGAAATTGAGGAATACGATAACGGCAAACAGAGAATTGTTGTAACTGAAATTCCCTATAAGGTTAATAAAGCACAGATGGAAAAGCACATAAACGAGCTTATCCGTGACGGTAAGCTTGACGGCATTTCATCTACACGTGATGAATCCTCAGAGGATATACGTCTTGTAATCGACCTTAAGCGTGATGCAAACGCAAATGTTGTATTAAACAATCTTTATAAATTTACCGAGATGCAGGAATCGTTCGGTATAATCCTTATCGCATTGGTTGATAAGGTGCCGAAGGTCCTTAATCTTAAAGAAATAATTGATTATTATATAGCACATCAGGAGGACGTTATAGTCCGCCGTACGCAGTTTGATTTGCGTAAGGCTAAAGAACGCGCACACCTGCTTGAGGGCTATAAGATAGTTATAGACAATGTAGATGAGGTAATACGTATAATACGTGCTTCAAAATCCATAGCAGATGCAAAGGAACAGCTATGTCAGCGTTTTGACCTTGACGAAATCCAGGCAACAGCAATCGTACAGATGCAGTTGGGACGTTTATCAGGTCTTGAGCGTGAGAAAATAGAAACAGAGTATGAAGGAGTACTTGCAAAAATTAGTGAGTACGAAGCAATCCTTGCTGACGAATCAAAGGTTTGTGAAATAATAAAAGAGGATCTTATTGCATTAAAGAATAAGTACGGCGATCCAAGACGTACCGAGATTGCAATGGATTACAGCGACCTTGAGGATGAGGATTTAATAGAGGAAGAGGAATGTATTATAACCCTTACTCATAACGGCTATACAAAGCGTATGCCGGTTGACACATATCGTTCCCAGAACAGAGGCGGACGCGGTATTACAGGTGTAACTACACGTGAGGAGGACTTTGTTGAGCATCTGTTCACATCATCAACTCACGATAATATCCTGTTCTTTACAACAAAGGGTATGGTTTACCGCTTAAAGGGTTATCAGATTCCTGAAGCAGGACGTACGGCAAAAGGTATGGCGATTATAAATCTTTTGCCCCTTGATTCTGATGAAAAGATAAGTGCTATGATTCCTGTCCGTGAATTTAATAACGGCGACTACCTGACATTTGTAACAAGAAACGGTCTTGTTAAGCGTACTGATATTATGGACTACTCAAGAATTCGCCAAAGCGGTTTAAGAGCCATTGAGCTTGTTGAGGGTGATGCCCTTATAAGCGTTCATAAAACAGACGGAGAACAGGAAATAATGGTAGCAACAAGAAACGGATATGCAGTAAGATTTAAAGAGACAGACGCACGTGCAATGGGCAGAACAACAAGAGGTGTTAAGGCAATTGAATTAAGAGCCGATGACTGCGTTGTTTCGGCGATGATTGCAGACGAATCAAAGAAGGTTCTTGCCATAACCGAAGGCGGATACGGAAAACGTACAGACCTTGAGGAGTATAGAATTCAGTCCAGAGGCGGAAAAGGTATATACACCTATAAGCTTACTGAAAAAACAGGCAAGCTTGCAGGCGTTTTGTCTGTGGGCGAGGATGAGGATATTATGCTTATCACCTCTGAGGGCGTTGTTATAAGACTTCACGTTGATGGTATAAGTCTGTTCGGCAGACAGACTCAGGGAGTTCGTCTTGTTAAGAGGAAAGAGGACGTAAGCGTTGTAAGTGTTACTCAGACTGAACGCTACGAGGAAACAGAAGAGACAGAGGATAGTGAATAAGGGAAAGGATTAAAGAACTATGAACATACAAATTGAAATGCAGAACGGCGGTATTATAAAAGCTGAGCTTTATCCGGAGGTTGCACCCATAACGGTTGAGAACTTCGTAAATCTTATAGAAAAGAAATTCTTTGACGGCTTGATATTTCACCGCGTTATAGAAGGGTTTATGATTCAGGGCGGCGGATTCGATGCTGTTGGCAATCATAAAGAAACAGACTCAATTAAGGGTGAGTTTGACTCAAACGGAGTAAGAAACACATTAAAGCACGACCGCGGCGTACTCTCAATGGCGAGAACTATGTTTCCCAATAGTGCATCAAGTCAGTTCTTTATTATGCATAAGGCTGCACCCCATCTTGACGGTCAGTATGCAGCATTCGGAAAGGTAACAGAGGGAATGGACGTTGTTGATGCTATCGCAACCTGCCAGACAGGCTGTGACGATAAGCCGATAGTACCACAGGTTATTAAGACAATAAAGCTTGTATAAAAATCGCGAAGAACACATAAAACAAAAACATTATACATCGTGATATAAAAAAACGAAGGGATTTTCAATGGAAAAATTGAAAATCCCTTTTAATTTTGCTTTATATGCTACTTTTATACACCCTTAAAATGCAAGTCTTTCGTCTAAATAGCTTTCCAGATCCTCAATATTAACTCTTGTCTGCTCCATTGTATCTCGTTCACGGATTGTTACAGCTCCGTCCTCAACAGAGTCAAAATCATATGTGATACAGAACGGAGTGCCGATTTCGTCCTGTCTGCGGTAACGCTTACCGATGGAGCCGGCGTTATCATACTCACAGTTATACTTCTTGCAAAGTCTTTCGTAGATTGCTGTTGCACCCTCATCAAGCTTTTTTGAAAGAGGAAGTATAGCAGCCTTAACCGGTGCAAGTGCCGGATGGAATCTTAAAACAACTCTTGTGTCGTCGCCCTCAAGCTGTTCCTCGTCATAGGCTTCGCATAGGAATGCAAGAACAACACGGTCAGCGCCAAGCGATGGTTCGATAACGTATGGAATATACTTCTCGTTTGTTACAGGATCCATATACTCCATATTTACGCCTGAATGGTCCATATGCTGTTTCAAGTCGTAATCTGTTCTGTCTGCAATTCCCCAAAGCTCGCCCCAGCCAAACGGGAACATAAACTCAATATCAGAAGTTGCTTTTGAATAGAAAGCAAGCTCCTCAGGAGCGTGGTCACGGAAACGAAGACTGTCCTCGCGAATATTAAGTGACTTTAAGAAATCTATACAGAACTGCTTCCAATATGCAAACCATTCAAGGTCAGTATCGGGAGCACAGAAAAATTCAAGCTCCATCTGTTCAAACTCACGTGTTCTGAATGTGAAGTTACCGGGAGTAATCTCATTTCTGAATGACTTACCGATCTGAGCAATACCGAAAGGTACTTTCTTTCTTGACGAACGCTGAACGTTCTTAAAGTTTACAAATATTCCCTGTGCAGTTTCAGGACGAAGAAATATTGTATTCTCGCTATCCTCTGTAACACCCTGGAAGGTTTTAAACATAAGGTTAAACTGACGGATATCTGTGAAATTACGCTTTCCGCATTTAGGACATACAATTTCGTGCTCGTCAATGTATTCCTTTAACTGCTCGTTTGACCAACCGTCACAGCAAATATCGGTGTTATGCTCTGTTGCATAATCCTCAATCAGCTTATCTGCTCTGTAACGCGCCTTACACTCTTTACAGTCCATAAGTGGATCAGAGAAACCACCTACGTGACCTGATGCAACCCAGGTCTGGGGATTCATAAGTATTGCACAGTCGATGCCCACGTTATATTTTGACTCCTGAATAAATTTCTTGCTCCAAGCCTTTTTAACGTTATTTTTAAGCTCTACGCCAAGGGGGCCGTAATCCCATGTATTTGCAAGACCGCCGTAAATCTCACTGCCTGCAAAAATAAAGCCACGACCTTTGCATAGTGCAACAATTTTTTCCATTGTCTTATCTGCGTTATTCATTATTCCACCTCATATATAAATAATATTTCTATTTTATAATAGCTACTATGATTTGTCAAGCGTTATTTTGGATTTTGCCTGATATAGAGCTGTTTAAAATCCCAAATCCTCATTAATAAGAACAACTTCGTAATCGCAAAGAGTCGGTTTTGACCACAGAACAGACAATGCACGGCAAATTCTGTCGGGAGATTTGCAATCATAACATTTATCGCCTTTTGCGGCACAAGGTGTTTTTTTGGCTAAACGCCGTGCGTTTTTCGGTGCAGCAACGTTTCTTGCCCGATAAAGAGCAGAATCGTAATCAGCTGCAAGCTTGTTTTTTCCAACAACTAAGAACACCTTTTCGTGTCCATAGCATATAGATGATATTCTGTTGCAGGCACCGTCAATATTTATAATTTCTCCTGTTTGGGCAAGTGCATTAACAGATGAAATATACACATGTGCAGTGCTTGCCAATGCTCTTATTTCCTCTACTGTCTTCCCCTCGGGAATACGTGCGTGCCAGTACACTGTGTTATGCAATGCTAATTTATCATACAGACCAAGCTCCTCAACTGTTGCCGAGCCGCCTATGCCGACGGTTTTATTATCAATTTGCCCGTCAATATACATAAGGGCCTCCGCTGATGAGTTACAGCAGGTAACACTAAACCCCCTTTCCTCCAATGACTTTTTTACTGCTTCAAACATTTTCAAAACCCCTTTTAATAGAAATTTGGTATTATCCATATTATACCACTTAATACACTAATTTGCAAGAAAAACAATATAACAATAAATATCATATACAGAAATTTGTGAACATAATATCTACAATAAAGCAAATTAAAAACCATTTATTTGGTAAAAATAAATATTGAAAATTATAAAGCTTTGTGGTAGAATTGCTATGATGGATAATTAGGCAATGAGAATGGGTGAAACCGCAGAGTGCGGCGGAATGGAGGATTAATTATGGAGTTTATAGCAGATTTTAATATTGCTGTATGTATATTCTTTTTCGTATGCTATGCCTATCAGATGGTATATATAGCAATACCATTTGTTAAGAAAGATAAGCCTCATAAAGAAGTGAAAAACCACAGATTTGCAGTTTTGATTTCTGCAAGAAACGAGTCGGCAGTAATTGGAATTCTATTAGAAAGCATAAAAAACCAGACCTATCCGTCTGAATTAGTAGATGTTTTCCTTATTGCAGATAACTGTACCGATAACACTGCGGAAATTGGAAGAAGCTGCGGTGTGCACGTTTATGAGCGTTTTGATAATGTAAAAGTCGGCAAGGGCTATGCTTTAAATTATGCACTCAAGAAAATAAACGAAGAATATGGTGAGAACCATTTTGATGCATATTTTGTATTTGATGCGGACAACGTACTGGATCCGAACTACATAGAGGAAATGAATAAAACCTTCTCTGACGGATATAAGATTATAACAAGCTACCGTAACTCAAAGAACTACGGTGATAACTGGATTTCAGCAGGTTATGCACTTTGGTTTTTGCGTGAATCGAAATTCTTGAACTATCCGCGTATGCTTCTAAATACAAGCTGTGCGATTTCCGGTACGGGATTTATGTTCAGCAAAGAGATTATAAAGGATACAGATGGCTGGAACTACTATTTATTGACAGAGGATATTGAATTTACTGCCGATCACGTAACGAGAGATTATAAAATCGGTTTTTGTAAAAATGCTATGCTGTATGATGAACAGCCAAACGGGTTTAAGCAGTCAGTACGTCAGAGAATGCGTTGGGCAAAGGGATATTTCCAGGTGTTCAGCAATTACGGAACACGTCTTATAAAAGGAACTCTTAAAAATAATTTTTCCTGCTTTGATATGTCAATGACTATTATGCCGGCACTTGTTGTAACTATATGCAACATTGCAGTAAACGGAACAGCTCTGCTTGCCGGACTTATTTCAGGTATAAGCGTTGTCCCGATTTTGCAGGCACTTCTGTCATATCTTGTAGGAATGTATTGCACATTATTTGTAATCGGTGCAATAACCACTGCAACAGAGTGGAAAAACATATATACAACAACGGCAAAAAAAATATTATATATATTTACATTCCCCATTTTTATGCTTACATATATACCAATAACGGTAATGGCATTATTTGCAAAGGTGGAATGGAAGCCTATTGTTCACAGTAAGGCAAAGAGTCTTGCAGATATTAAGAATGTGAACTAAATTGTTTTTAAAGGATGGGATATTATGAAAATAGCAGTAACATATGAGAACGGACAGATTTTTCAGCATTTCGGACATACAAAAACATTTAAAATATATGATGTTGATGACAAGACAATAGTATCATCAGAAGTTGTTGATACAAACGGCAGCGGACATGGTGCTCTTGCTGAATTCCTTAAGGGATTAAACGTAGGCGTATTGATTTGCGGCGGAATAGGCGGCGGTGCACAGACAGCTCTCTCACAGGCAGGAATTACACTTTACGGCGGAGTTTTAGGAGATGCTGATACAGCAGTTAAGGCACTTTTAGAGGGGAACCTTGTGTTCAATCCTTTTGTGAAGTGCAACCACCACGATCACGGCGAAGGACACAATTGCGGAGATAATGGTTGCGGAAGCCACAGCTGTCACTGATTTAAGAATGAATTACAAAACTCACCGTAAAAGTTTATGGCTTTAGGTGAGTTTTGTCCGTTCTGCATATTCTTTTAAAATTCGGGAACACTAACCGAAAAATGAAAGGATATGAATAGAATGGCAGGGTTTATTTTTGCTGTAATTGCAGGCAGTGCAATGAGTATCCAGGGCGTTATGAATACACGTCTTAGCGATAAGATAGGTCTTTATGAATCAAATATGATAGTACAGGGAACGGCATTTGTTTTGTCGCTTCTTGCAGTCTGGTTTTTGGGAAAAGGTGATTTAAAAGCTATTGCAGGGGTGAATAAATTCTATCTTTTGGGCGGTGTTATCGGCTTTGTTATAACTGTTACCGTTATGCTCGCAATAGGCAAGCTTACCCCCACTGTTGCAATAAGTGTTATTTTAATAGCACAGCTTACTGTTGCCGCATTAATAGACGCATTCGGACTTATGGGCAGTGAAAAAATCCCCCTCCATTGGAACAATTATCTTGGATTTGTGCTGATGGTAGGCGGAATGTTGATTTTTAAAATGAACGTAAAATAGATACTAA
>CAKSGP010000008.1 GCA_934454745.1 uncultured Clostridia bacterium | reverse complement strand
GTTATAGAATTTGCAAGAAATGCGGCAGGAATTAAGGATGCAAACTCAGGCGAGTTTGACGAGCAGTGCAAATCAAAGGTAATAGATTTTATGCCCGGTCAAAGCGATGATGTTGACAAGGGCGGTACATTAAGACTTGGCAGTTACCCCTGTAAAATCACATCAGGAACAACAATGGAGCGTTTGTATAATTCCGAACTTATTTCAGAAAGACACAGACACCGCTACGAATTTAATAACGAATATCGCAAAATTTTACAGGAAAAGGGTTTGACACTAAGCGGTCTATCTCCTGATGATAGATTAGTCGAAACAGTAGAGCTTACAGACAGACCGTTCTATGTAGGCGTCCAATTCCACCCCGAATTTAAGAGCCGTCCCAATAAAGCACATCCGTTATTTATAGGCTTTATAGGCGCATCACTTGAGAAGCAAGAGGGGGAGAAATAATGAGCATACACGAAGAATGCGGAGTTTTTGGAGTTTTTGCACCGAATAGGACAGAGGTTGCAACCCTCACATATTACGGCTTGTATGCCCTGCAGCACAGGGGTCAGGAGGCCTGCGGTATTTCAGTCAACGATGACGGTGTGATTTATTCCTATAAGGATTTAGGACTTGTAGGCGATGTGTTTAACAGCAATAATCTGTCAAAGCTTCCTAAAGGCAATATGGCTGTAGGCCACGTACGATACAGTACAACAGGCGGCACGGACCGAAAGAACTGTCAGCCTATTGAGGTAAATCACCAAAAGGGAAAAATGGCAATCGCTCATAACGGAAATCTATCCAACAGCTATGAGCTTAAGAACAAATTAGAGCTTGACGGTGCAATTTTTCATACTACAAGCGATACCGAAACCATTGCATATATTATCACAAGGGAAAGACTTAGATCCAAATCCATCGAGGAAGCAATAGAAAAGACAATGTACACAATTGACGGAGCATATTCGCTTTGCGTAATGTCACCTCAGAAGATAATTGCCTGCCGTGATCCTTACGGATTCAGACCTCTTTGCTATGGCAAATGTGAGGACGGAAGCTATATCATAGCCTCGGAGAGCTGTGCGATTTCTGCTGTCGGTGCCGAATTTATAAGAGATTTGCTCCCGGGCGAAATTCTCGTATTCTCAAAAGACGGAATATCCTCCATTACTACTCATTGCAATACTAAACCGAAAAAGACCTGCATATTTGAATATATCTATTTTGCAAGACCTGATTCTGAAATTGACGGAAAGAGTGTCCACGATGCAAGACGAAAAGCAGGCAGAATTTTAGCAGAAACTTACCCGACAGATGCTGACGTTGTAATCGGAGTCCCCGACTCAGGACTTGATGCAGCATTAGGATATGCCGAACAAGCCGGCATACCCTACGGAATAGGACTTATAAAAAATAAATATATCGGCAGAACATTTATATCTCCTACACAGGAAAGCCGTGTTGATCAGGTAAGGATAAAGCTTAGTGCAGTGCCAAGCACAGTAAAGGACAAATGTATAGTTCTTATAGATGATTCTATTGTAAGAGGTACAACAAGCGGACGGATTGTTAAGCTTTTGCGTGAGGCGGGAGCCAAGGAAATTCATATGCGTGTATCTGCTCCGCCATTTTTGCACCCCTGCTACTACGGAACAGATATAGATTCAGAGGAACATTTGATTGCATCAAAATACAGTGTAGAGGAAATTGCAAAAATGATAGGTGTAGATTCCTTAGGCTATCTCCCAAAAGATAAGCTTTCGGAGCTGATAGACAGTGATGAATACTGCAGTGCTTGTTTTGACGGTGATTATCCCACAGCGGTTTTCCCTGAGGCTCCAAAGAACAAGTTTGAGCAAAAAATTTCAGAAGGAAGCGAGGCGTAAAAGATGAAAATGGATTTTAACAGAAAAATCGTTTTAGAGGATGGCAGCGAGTATATGGGATACGGTTTCGGCGATACGTGCGATAAGGTCTGTGAAATTGTTTTCAATACTTCTATGGTTGGCTATCAGGAGATCATATCCGACCCGTCATATACATATCAGGCTGTTGTTATGACATATCCGCTTATAGGTAACTACGGAATATGCGAGGATGATTTTGAGACAGAAACTCCTTCTATCGGTGCTCTTATTGTAAAGGAATATAACGACGAGCCATCTAATTTCAGGAGTGTTGAGAGCCTATCCGACACAATGAAGCGTTATAATATCCCTGGGATATACGGCGTTGACACAAGAGAGATTACCCGTTCAATACGTGATGAGGGAACACGTAAGGTGCTTATAACAGGTATAGAAACAAGCAAAGAAGATGCAATGGAGATACTAAAAAGGACCAATATTCCAAAGGATGCTGTATCTACGGTAAGTCCCAAGGACATACTGCTCTATCCCGTACCTAACCCAAAGTATCATATTGTATGTATAGACTGCGGAATGAAGAAAAACATTCTGCGTTCACTTAATAATATAGGTATCAGCGTAAGTGTTGTACCACACGATACATCCGCTCAAACAATAGAAAGTATAAATCCTGACGGCGTGTTTATATCTAACGGCCCCGGGGATCCGGAAGATGTACCAAAGACTATCCAAACTGTAAGAAGCCTTATAGGCAAATACCCGATGTTTGGAATATGCCTGGGACATCAGATTATTTCTCTTGCCTACGGTGCAAAAACATATAAACTCAAATTCGGTCACCGAGGTGGAAATCATTCAGTAAAAAATTTAAAAACCAATAAAATTGAAATCACTTCTCAAAACCATTCTTATGCAGTGGATACGGATTCAATTGCAAAGACAGGTCTTGAGATTACACATATAAATTTGCTTGATAACACTGTTGAGGGTGTACAGTGTAAGAAAGACAAAGTGTTCTCCGTCCAATATCACCCCGAAAGTGCACCTGGCCCCCAGGACAGCACATATCTGTTTGATGAATTTGTAAAGCTTATGGAGGGGGGGAAAACAAAATGCCTAAAAGACAGGATATAAAAAAGGTGCTTGTAATAGGCTCAGGCCCTATTGTAATCGGACAGGCGGCGGAATTTGACTATGCAGGAACACAGGCGTGCCTTGCACTTAAAGAGGAGGGCTATGACGTAATTCTCTGCAACTCCAACCCGGCAACCATTATGACCGACACGACTGTTGCGGACAAGGTATATATGGAGCCTTTAAATCTTGAATATATCGCAAAGATTATTCGCCACGAACGTCCTGATGCAATTCTGCCGGGTATAGGCGGTCAGACAGGTCTTAACCTTGCAATGCAGCTTGAAAAGAAAGGTATATTAAAGGAATGCCGTACAGAACTTTTAGGAACAAGCTCCGAGAGTATCGAAAGAGCCGAGGACAGAGAGCTGTTTAAGGAGCTTTGTGAGTCTATCGGCGAGCCTGTATTGCCTTCTGATATTGCAACCTCTATGGAGGACGGATTAAGAATAGCAAAAGAAATCGGATTCCCTGTCGTGCTTCGCCCTGCGTTCACCTTAGGGGGAACAGGCGGCGGTTTTGCCGATAATGAGGCGGAATTTGTTTCCATTATGAAAAATGCCCTTTATCTTTCACCTGTTCATCAGGTGTTGATTGAAAAAAGCATTAAAGGCTATAAGGAAATTGAATATGAGGTAATGCGTGATAAAAACGATACGGCAATTACCATCTGTAATATGGAAAATCTTGATCCCGTAGGTGTCCACACAGGCGACTCCATTGTTGTATGTCCCTCTCAAACCCTTACTAACAAGGAATATCATATGCTCCGTGACAGTGCATTAAAAATTATTCGTGAGCTTAAGATTGAGGGAGGTTGTAATGTACAGTTTGCACTTGACCCCAAATCATTCCAGTACTACCTCATTGAGGTAAATCCGAGAGTGTCACGCTCATCAGCTCTTGCATCAAAGGCAAGTGGTTATCCTATTGCAAGAGTATCAGCGAAAATCGGTATCGGTATGACACTTGACGAAATACAGATTGCAAATACTCCTGCCTGCTTTGAGCCTGCACTTGACTATGTTGTAAGCAAGATGCCAAGATTTCCCTTTGACAAGTTCACTGATGCGAGAAATAATCTTGGTACACAAATGAAAGCAACAGGTGAGGTTATGTCAATAGGCAGAACCTTCGAGGAAAGTATCTTAAAGGCTATTCGGTCCTTGGAAATCGGCGTATGGCATCTTCACAATAAAAAGTTTGATGATACTCCTACGGAGGAATTGCTCTCATATATTGCAATAGGCACAGATGACCGTGTTTATGCCATAGCAGAGCTTTTACGCCGTGGTATTGAGATAAATCGGATTTGTGAAATTACAGGTATAGATAAATTCTTTGTAAAAGGCTTAAAGAATATAACAGACGAGGAAAAAATTCTTAAAGCTAACCCCAAAAACACATTACATCTTTATAAGGCAAAGAAAATGGGCTTTTCCGATAAGGAAATCGCAAGACTTTGGGATATGACGGAAAACGATGTTTTTAAAATGAGAAAAGCTGAAAACATTTTCCCTGTTTATAAAATGATAGACACCTGTGCATCAGAGTTTGACAGCTACATTCCCTATTTCTATTCAACCTATGAGGACGAAAACGAATCAAAGGTATCGGATAAGAAAAAGATTATCGTTTTAGGTTCAGGACCTATCCGTATCGGTCAGGGTGTGGAATTTGACTATTCAACCGTTCACGCAGTAAAGACCATCAAGGACTCAGGCTTTGAGGCTATTATAATAAACAATAACCCCGAAACCGTATCAACAGACTATACAACAAGTGATAAACTCTATTTTGAGCCTCTTACACCTGAGGATGTTATGAATATAATTACACTTGAGAATCCTGAAGGCGTAATTGTAACACTGGGCGGTCAGACGGCGGTAAACCTTGCAGAGCCTCTTGCAAAGTTAGGTGTTAAAATTATAGGTACAGACTGTGATGCAATAGATAAAGCAGAAAACAGAGATTCATTTGAAAAACTGCTGTCGGAGCTTAAAATCCCACAGCCAAAGGGAAAAGCCGTTACAAATATTAATGACGGAATTGCCGCAGCATCGGAAATTGGCTATCCCGTACTTGTCCGTCCCAGCTTCGTTTTAGGCGGACGTGCAATGCAGATTGTAGCAAAAGAAAAGGATTTGGTTCATTATCTTAAGACAGCCGTTGAGATTGATGAGGATAAGCCTGTTTTAGTTGATAAATACATTAAGGGAAAAGAGCTTGAGGTAGATGCAATATGCGACGGACAAAACGTTTTTGTTCCGGGCATTATGGAGCTTGTAGAAAGAACAGGAGTACACAGCGGTGACTCCATAAGCGTATACCCCACATATTCAGTATCTGATAAGGTAAAGGAAACCATACTTGAATATACCAAAAAGCTCGGTCTTGGAATAGGAATTGTAGGTCTGTTTAACATTCAGTTCATTGTGGATAATAAGGATAATGTGTATATAATCGAGGTAAACCCCCGTTCAAGCCGAACAGTTCCGTTCCTGTCAAAATCAACAGGGTACAGCCTTGCAGATATTGCAACTCTTGTTATGCTTGGAAAGAGCTTGCCTGAACTTGGTATAACTGAAATTTATCCGAAAGAGAAAAAACGTTTTTATGTAAAAGCTCCTGCATTCTCGTTCTCGAAGCTTTCAGGTATGGACTCGTACCTGTCCCCTGAAATGAAATCAACAGGCGAAGCGATAGGCTATGACAAGAACTTATCACGTGCTATGTACAAGGCACTTACTGCAAGCGGTGTGCATCTGCAAAACTACGGAACAGTTGTTGTAACCCTTGCAGATGAGGATAAGGAGGAGGCACTTCCCCTTGTAAAGCGATTCTATGATATGGGCTTTAATATAGAAGCAACTATCGGAACAGCAGATTTCTTAAAGGAGAAAGGCATAAGAACGCGAATTCTCCGTAAGCTTTCTGAGGGCAGTACAGAAATCCTCGATGCAATAAGGGCAGGGTATGTAAGTTACGTAATGAATACACGAGCGATTATGTCAGGCGTTCATTATGAGGACGGAGTACAGATAAGACGATGTGCAAACGAAAACAATGTCACTATGCTCACCTCCTTAGACACTGTAAAGGTACTTTTAGATGTCCTTGAGGATATGACAATCGGTGTATCGACAATAGATGACGAAAGGTGGTAAAAACTATGCACTTTACAAAAATGCACGGACTTGGAAATGATTATTTATATGTCTACGGCGAAGTCCCGAAAAATATTGAGGAATTGTCAATAAAGCTTTCAGAACGCCATTTCGGTGCAGGCTCGGACGGTATGATTTATATATGTCCCTCTGAGGTTGCAGATTTCAAAATGAGAATTTTCAATGCTGACGGCTCGGAAGCGAAAATGTGCGGAAACGGAATACGTTGCGTAGGAAAGTATGTCTATGACAAGGGCTATACAGATAAAACCAACTTAGATATAGAAACCCTTTCAGGAATAAAAAAGCTAAAGCTTTTAGTATCAAACGGAAAAGTTAAATCGGTATCTGTAAATATGGGAAAGGCTGAAGTATCAACTGAAATGACTTTGAAAGTCGGTGAGGGCGATCATACCCTCACTCCCGCATCTATGGGAAATCCCCATGCAGTTACATTTGTAAAAGCCATTGATGATGTTCCTCTTACGGAGATTGGCCCTCGGATTGAGCATCACAGTGCTTTTCCCGGCGGTGTCAATGCTGAATTTGTTGAGGTTATTAATCCAACTACACTCCGTATGCGTGTATGGGAGCGGGGAAGCGGTGTAACTATGGCTTGCGGAACAGGTGCTTGTGCAACTGTTGCGGCGGCTATCAGCCACGGTTATTGCTCCTTTGATACAGATATATCTGTTATTCTTGACGGGGGAACATTAAAAATTAATATTGCCCCTGACTATACTGTTACAATGACAGGCCCGGCAGAATTTGTTTATGAAGGAGAAACGATAGAATGATTACACCGAACACAAACTATAACAACTTAAAGGATTCATATTTGTTTTATAACATTGCTCAAAAAACAAAGGCATATCTTGAAAAAAATCCCGATAAAACACTATTGAGATTAGGTATAGGCGACGTGTCATTGCCTTTATGCGATGCAGTTATAAAGGCTTTGCACGAAGGTGTTGATGATCAGGCGGTAAAGGAAAACTTCCACGGTTATATGCCTGAGTGCGGAGCGCCTTTCTTGCGTGAGGCTATTGCTGATTACTATAAAAAAAGAGGAGTTAGCCTTTCATCTGATGAGGTATTCGTTTCAAGCGGTGCAAGTGATGAGCTTGGTGATATTCTTGACTTATTCGATCGCAAAAGCTCCTGTCTTGTAATAGAGCCTGCATATCCTGCATATGTTGATGCAAATGTTATGGCAGGCAGAGAGATAGTTCATCTCTCATCAAGCAAGGAAAACGGATTTTTGCCTGAACCAAGCGATGATGTTAAGGCTGATATTTTATATATCTGCTCACCCAACAACCCCACAGGTGCAGTATTTTCAAGAGATAAGCTTCAGGCTTGGGTTGACTTTGCAAACAAAAACGGCTCTGTTATACTGTTTGATGCGGCTTATGAGGCATTTATTGAGGACGAAAGCCTGCCCCACAGTATATTTGAGCTTGATAATGCAAGGACCTGTGCAATAGAGATATGTTCTCTTTCAAAAACAGCTGGCTTTACAGGTACACGCCTTGGCTATACAGTTATTTCAAAAGATCTTGTAAGAAAGGGTATGAACCTGAATGATATGTGGGTACGTAACCGTACCACAAAGACAAACGGTGTATCATACATAATACAAAAAGGCGGTGCCGCCGTATTTACTGGTGAGGGACAGCGGCAAATCCACGAGAATATAAAGATATACAAAAACAATGCAAAGATACTTATGGAGGCCTTGGACAGGGTAGGTATCTGGTACACAGGCGGTAAGAACGCCCCATATATCTGGCTTAAGTGCCCCAACGGTATGGGTAGCTGGGAAATGTTTGATTATCTGTTGGAAAATGCACAGATTGTCGGTACACCCGGCGAGGGCTTCGGCTCCTGCGGTGAGGGATATTTCAGATTTTCAACCTTTGGCAGTGTAGAGGATACAAAGCTTGCCGCACAGAGATTGGTAGAAATGTTTGGTTAAAATTAAAACCGTAAAAGGGGGTGTTGCATTAGCAGTACCCCCTTGTTGGGCTGAATGCGACAGCCCCATTTTTCGTACACTCACACCAGAAAGGACTCATATTGCTACGCAATCTGCCTTACCTCGGCTGACACCTCCTTACACTCGCTAAAAACAGTGCACTGCACTGTTTTCTTAACGTTGCGTGCCTCCTTGAGGTTCTCGTCAGAGCAAAGTACACAATGCTCCGTTGCTCCTCCTCTTTCATAAAAAGCCACGCTTGGCATATCTGCTCATTTGTAAACGCACTCGCAACAATATGCTATCGCTACCACCTTTTTATGATCATAAAGATACAAAAAAAACAACCAGCTATCGCTGATTGTTCTTTTAATGGTGCACCAGAAAGGACTTGAACCTTCACGTCGGGGACACTAGATCCTAAGTCTAGCGCGTCTGCCAATTCCGCCACTGGTGCGTATTAAGTTTATCAACATTGTCTATTATAGCAAATTATCGGAAGGTTGTCAAGAGAAATTTTGAAAAAAACTCAAAACTGTTAGTTTCCACCGATAAAATGCTATAATATCTTGTTTTTTAGTTAATTTCGTCGATATTATATGGCGTAATCTGATATACAAAGTAGTTCAGCCAGTTTGAGAACAACAAGTGCGCGTGGGACCGCCATTTAACAATCGGCTTCTTTTTCGGATCGTCATTAGGGAAGTAATTAGCCGGGACTGTTGGGTTTAATCCCTTATCCAAATCACGGAAATACTCGGTTTTAAGAGTATCTGAATCATATTCACTATGTCCCATAACGAAAATCTGTCTGCCCTTTTTCGTTGTTACTATGTAGACGCCTGCATCAGATGAATCGGCAAGGATTTCAAGCTCTGAAACCTTGTGGATATCCTCAGCACGAACCTCTGTATGACGCGAATGAGGGGCATAAAACGTGTTATCAAAGCCACGTACAAGCTTTGCGGTAGTGCGGCGTACACGATGTGAGAACACCCCTGAACATTTCTTTGGCAAAGGGTATTTGGGGATACCGTAGTGGTAGTACAACCCTGCCTGAGCCGCCCAGCAAATATGGAGAGTTGACGTTACGTGCGTCTTTGACCATTCCATAATCTCACTAAGCTCGTCCCAATAATCAACCATTTCAAAGTCAATATTTTCAACAGGTGCACCGGTAATAATCATACCGTCGTATTTGCTGGTTTTTATATCGGAAAACTCCTTATAGAAGGTTGAAAGATGCTCCTCGGAGGTAGTTTTTGAAGTATGGGTTGACATTTGGATAAGGTCAACCTCCACCTGAAGTGGGGAGTTTGACAGGAGCCGTAGGAGCTGTGTTTCCGTCTTGATTTTTTCAGGCATAAGATTTACAATTGCAATCTTAAGAGGACGGATATCCTGCTTTGCCGCACGCTTTTCCGTCATTACAAATATATTTTCTTTCTGGAGCTGTTTTGTTGCAGGCAGCTTATCTGCGATTTTAATAGGCATAAATCCACCTCTTATCTTTATTATATATGTCTATTATATCATAAGTGCAAAGCAGCCTATCTGCTTTGCAACACACCGATATCAATAAACGCACCAATCACAAATCCGATAGGATTTGGTAACATCTATGTGTTTATTATATCATAAGTGCAAAGCAGCCTATCTGCTTTGCAACACACCGATATCAATAAACGCATCAATCACAAATCCAATAGGATTTGGTAACATCTATGCGTTTATTATATCCCAAAAGAATAATTATGTCAAGGCATTACGCCTATGCCTTGGAGGAGAATTTTTATACCGATAAGAATTAAAATTATACCCCCGGCAAGCTCTGCCTTTGATTTATAGCGTGTTCCGAACAGGTTTCCCACCTTGATACCAACTGCTGAGAGGGTGAAGGTTATAATCCCTATTGCACTCACTGCAAAAATCAGGTGCGAAAGAGAATTTATCATAAATGCAAATGTAATTCCCACGGCCAAAGCATCAATGCTTGTTGCAATTGCCATAATCGCCATAGTTTTTACAGCAAATGAGTCACAGCAATCATCAACTTCCTTTGAAAAGGCTTCCTTAATCATATTAGCACCGATAATCCCAAGGAGAATGAATGCAACCCAATGGTCGATGGCTGTTATATACTGCTCAAAGGTTGAGCCCAGCGAAAAGCCGATAATGGGCATAAGTGCCTGAAATCCGCCGAACCACAAGCCTGTTATAAGGTAATGGCGTGGCAGTAATTTTTGTGTTGCAAGACCTTTGCATACGGAAACCGCAAAGGCATCCATTGAAAGTCCCACGGCTATTAGTAAAAGCTCAATTATACCCATATCTATATATCTCCTATAAACATCACTTCTTATTATACTAACACATTTTTACATTTTATGCAATAGAAATAAAAAATAAATTCAAGTTCTATTATAAGGCTTGGCTTAATAGAATTTATCATAAACCATTAAGGAGGACAGCCTTTATGTATATAGCAACAAATGAAGCTGTTACACCAAGACATAGCATTATAAATATTATGCCCCAGACCTTAAAGCGTTATATGTACAGTATAAATCTTGACGAGGCAGAGGAAATACGGCTCATATTGAATAAGCCTGTGTTTATTCGCTACCCTGACGGGGATTATTATATAACAGAAAAGGGTGTCTTGTGCCGTGACAGCAAGAATGGGGTAGTAATCAGGAAAAAACACATAGACGAGCTGTTGGAGAAAATCACAAAATCATCGCTGTATTCTGTGAAGGACGAAATAAAAAACGGCTACATAACAATAGATAACGGACACCGTATAGGCATATGCGGAACGGCGGTTATGACAGATGATAAGGTGGAGTTCATAAAGGATATATCATCAATGAATATACGGCTTGCAGGGGAATTTATAGGTATATCAGACACAGTAATAGGTGATATAATCTGTGACGGAATTAAGAACACAATAATTATTTCATCTCCCGGTTGCGGTAAGACAACCCTGTTACGTGATATTATCCGAAATATTTCAGACAGAGGCTACTGTGTTGGTGTTGCTGATGAGCGATGCGAAATCGCATCAATGAAAAATGGCATCAGCGGATTTAATCTTGGGGGACACACAAGTGTTCTTGATAACTGCCCGAAGGCATATGCAATGACAACACTTTTGCGGTCTATGGCTCCTGATGTTATTGCGACTGATGAATTAGGGACAGACAGTGATGTTGAGGCAGTAGGAAAGATTATAAACAGCGGAGTGAGCATTATTGCAACCGCACATTCAAGGGACATAAAACAGCTTACGGACAGAGATGTGTTTAAAAAGCTGTTGCCGTTTTTTGATATAGCGATTGTCCTTTCAAAGCGTAAGGGTGTAGGCACTGTCGAGAGGGTGGAGGTTTTATGATAAGACTTTTTGGGGGTATGCTGGTATTTTGCGTATTTGCATATAGCGGATTTTATTTGTCGGGACGCATAAAGGCAAGGCGTGATTTTTTGCGTGCAATGTCGGGGGCATTATCCTTTATTGCAACAGAGATTGAATATTCACACTATGACCTTATAAACATTTTTAGGCGTGCGGATTCATCACCACGGCTTAATGGATTTTTTACACGCTGTGCCGACGGGATAGAACAGTATGGCATAAGAAAAATCTGGGATAAAGAGGTGGGAGAATGTGTAGACTCCGGCTTATTAAAGGACACAGAGGTACTACGTGAGCTTGGCAGACAGCTTGGAATGAGCGATATAGAGGGACAGAAAAAGGCAATTGGAAGGGTAGTATTATCACTTGATGAGGACACAAAAAGGGCAGATGAGGAATATTTAAGGCTATCTAAGCCGTACAAAAGCTGTGGGATACTTTTGGGGGTGTTTTTTCTGATAATAATAGCCTGACGGAGGAGAAAAAATGGAGATTGATTTAATATTTCAAATAGCCGGAATAGGAATAGTTGTAGCAGTAATAAACCAGCTTTTAAGCCGTGCAGGACGTGATGAGCAAGCACTGTTAGTAACCATAGCCGGCTTGGTGGTGGTCCTTTTCGTATTAACAGAGCGAATAGGAGAGCTTTTTATCTCCATAAAGCAGATTTTTAACCTATGACGGAGCTTGCAAAAATAACCGCAGTAGGTATCATAGGCGGACTCCTTGCCCTGACGCTTAAAAAGCAAAAGCCTGAAATGGCACTTGTTATATCCCTTATAACATCCGTTATAATAGCAGGTGAGGTTATATTGGGAGTAGGGGATTTAATAGGAGAGATAAGGGATATTATTGAGGAATGCGGGATTGATATAAAGTATTTCGGAGTATGTATAAAAGCTGTGGGACTTGCTTATATTTCCCAGTTTGCCGCAGAAATCCTACGTGATAGCGGTGAGGGTGCAATTGCATCAAAGGTTGAGGCGGCAGGTAAGATTGCGATTTTAATTCTGACTATGCCTGTTCTGACTGCATTTTTAAGGCTCTGTATGAAGGCGGTGAACGGAATATGAAAAGGGCGGTAGTGCTTATTATTGTGCTGTTATTTGTATCAGCTCCTGTATTTGCCTATGATATTCCTCGGATTGAAGGCTATGATATGTTTTCCCAAAACGCAAAGGAAATTGTAACAGGTGAGTTATCCCTAAACCCTGTAAAGATTTTTAATAATCTCTTGATATCTTTCTCATCAGAAATCAAATCATTTTCAGCTACCTCAGGCGTAATACTCGTAATGGCACTCCTCTCATCAACTGTGGGGACACTAAACTCTGCCCTTGGTGAGAGATCGTCACAGACTGCTGCATTTTTTACATTTTTTACTGTAATCGCCGGACTTGCCCTGTCCTGCTTTTTAAAGGCGTTAGGATATGGGACAGAGGTTATAGGGTATATGACAGACTTTATGGCAAAGCTTACTCCTGTTATAATAATAACCCTCTTTGCCTGCTGTAAGACGGCGAGTGCGGCGGCATTTGAGCCTGTCTTATCATCTGCTGTGATAATTATATCCGAGATTATTAACCGTTGCCTCATACCCTTAATCACCTTTTCGGCGGTGCTGTCGGTTGCGGGGAATGTAGGGGATAAAAACAGTATTTCAGGCTTTGTTAAAATCGTAAAATCCACATCAAAATGGATTATGGCACTTGTAATAACGGTTTTTACGGCAATAAATACAATTTATGGATTTGCGTCCCCTGCATTAGATGCGGTAGGTGCGAAAACCCTTAAATTTGCGGTAGGCTCACTTGTGCCGGTAGTAGGCGGATTTTTGTCGGACACTCTCGATACTGTTGCCGCATCAGGTGCTGTTGTAAAAAATGCGGTGGGTGCATCGGGGATAATAATGATATGTATTATTTGCATACCACCCATTATAAAGCTTGGTATAATGCAGATTATGTTCAAGCTTATAGCGGCAATAACGGAGCCAATAACGGACAAACGTATATCTTCTATGCTCTGGGATATGAGTGAGGCGATTGCGGCGGTTTTTGGTGTTCTTGCACTGACGGCTGTTATGTTTACGATTAACATATGTATTATTCTGCGGTTTACGTCATAATAAAGACACGCGTTTGAAAGAAAATTGTTCAGGCTGGAGTATAGGGGCAAGTGCGAACGTAATTTTATTCAAACGAAAGGGGACATAAAAATGAAAGCATATATAATTTCGGTTGCCGCATCAACTGTTATCTCATCAATTATGGTAATGATTACACCTGAAAAGTGGTCAAAATACGTAGGAGCAGTAACGGGACTTGTGGTTACGATATGTATTGCACAGCCGATTGTATCAATTATGGGTACTGATGTATTTGGCGGGATTTCCTACCCTGATACATATGCTAAAACCGAGGGAGAGACAATGCTATATCACCAGATAAAACAAGAGCTTGAAAAGCGGATAAATGATGATGCAAAAACAAGACTGAAATCGGAATTTAACAAAAACTGTGAAGTAGAAACAGAAGCCGAACTCACAAAAACAGGCGAGGTTACAGGGATAAAATCAATTCTTGTATATGGTGATAAGATAGACACTGTATCAATCGGACGATTGCGTGATATATACGGTGCGGAGGAGGTAAGATATGCCGGAAATAAAAAAACTGCTCAAAAATCGGAATAATCGGCTGATGCTTGTAATATTAATAATTGGGATTGTAATTATAATGCTCTCATCTTTATTTGAAGGCAGGGACGGGGAAACAGCCAATGATATACCAGAGAACGCAGGAGAGGAGGAACGGCTAAGTGAAATACTGTCGGAGATTAACGGTGCAGGCAGGGTATCTGTAATGATTTCCTATGAAATGGAGGATAGTGATTATAGAGGTATCGGCAGAAGCATTGATTCGGAGGAAAGCCTCAAAAAGCCCCGAGGAGTTATAGTTGTTGCCGATGGTGCATCAGTACCGGCTGTCAGGAGCAGTCTTAAAGAGGCGGCGGTGGCAGTTACCGGGGTAGGTGCTAATAGAGTATGCGTTTACAGCAGATACTGACTAAAAAGGTGAAAGGAGTAACATAAAATGATGTTTAAAAAGAAAGAAGTAATAGCAGCCTCTCTTGTTGTATTGATAGGTCTTGCAGGGTATCTTAACTGGTCGTACCAGGACACGGTAAAGGTCCGTGACAATGATTCATATGTTGCAACAGGAAAGATGCTGGGTGAGGCGGAAATGGTATCCTCAACCAACGAGAACACGGAGAAAAAGGACAAAAAGACAGCGGTAGAAAACACTCAATATTTTGAGGATGCAAAACAGAATCGGGAATCGGCACGATCTGCGGCAATGGAGGCATTAAAAGCCACAACCCAGGACGAAACAGTAGATGAAAAAACGCGAAATCTTGCAGGGGAAAAGCTTGTTAAGTGTGCCGAGAATATGGAGCTTGAAAATACAATTGAAAGCATAGCAGAAGCTAAAGGTTTTAGTGAGGTTTGCGTGTACATAAACGAGGATTCAGCTGTGGTAACGGTCCGTGTATCAGGCTTTAGCCAGACACAGGCAACAGCCTTGTGCGAAATCGTAACAGAAACTGCAA
Organism: uncultured Clostridia bacterium; assembly: GCA_934454745.1. Taxonomy (GTDB): domain Bacteria; phylum Bacillota; class Clostridia; order UBA1381; family UBA1381; genus Ornithomonoglobus. The sequence goes on along the minus strand of CAKSGP010000008.1, from coordinate 2,795 downwards.
ATATTGATATGAACAAAATCAAAATAGTTGAGGTAAAGTGAGGTGTTGCTAACGCAACATCTCTTTTTTACCTCCCACGCATACGTCTTTGACGCTTGCGGTATCTGCGCTCTCTTGGGTTTCTGCCGTATTCGTTAGTACCCTCCTCACCATGTGAGAGCATAAAGCAATAGGAAACAACCGTTCCTACTATGGGGACAAGGTTTAATAACAGCCATTTCCCCGTTCTGCCTAAATCGTGCCAACGGCGTGATAGCACTGCAAGGGTAGGGCAGATTGTAACAACAATGTATATAAAAAGCAGTGTTGTTGCGATGGTGCTTTGCTCTTTTCCTGCATTCAGATAGAAATATAGAAGTGCAACGATGATAATGGCATTAAATATGTTATATCCCCAGAACTCCGTCCTCGTTGCACGTCCGCTAAATGTTGCGTATTTTCCTAAACAAATAAAATATGAACCCATTTATTTTTTTCCTTTCTTATAGCCATTCATCTATTACTTGGGTAAATTTCGGTGAGCCCACATCATAGTTTAAATGGCCCGTATCGTAAAAACATTCCGTTTGGAATTCGTCCTCAAGATTTAAGACCTCTACGTTATAAGCCTTAAATATATCATCTGCCATTTTGTGTACGTCTTTTACAAGCTGAGGCTTTTTAAATGCAGGATTCCAGGGCATATGCACTCCGCGGACTCTTATCCCGTTTTCGATACAATATTGTATAACCTTTTCTAAAGCATCGAGGTTTTCGGAATAATCCTCAAGGGGCTTTGAGAAAAATTCCGTTTCGTATTCCTCAAGCTTTTTCTCCAAGGCAGTATCTGAAACACGCCCGTGATACACCGCCTTATTCTGATAGGAATATGTCATAGGCGGAACACTCTCGCCGTTTATAAGCCTTGAAAAACAGCCTGTAATCAAGGGATAGAACCTGTCACGCTCAAAATACGCATAAGGCTGATACCACTTTTTATGCCATATATAAGTTGGGTTGGTATCAAAATCATCATAGAGTGTGAGATAGTTAAGACCGATAACAAGCTCCGAGCCTATTTTGATATAGCCTTTATCTATCATTTCCCATAAATCAGTTACTACACCATAGTCAAGACCGCAGTTTATATAGCCTGACTTGCTCTCGTTTTCCATATACCCTGAAATAACAACAGAGTTACCGAAAAACACCTTGTCCCAGACCTTTTCGGGGTGGTCATATTGCGTTATTTCAAAATCGTTTTTAACAAAGATATTGCTGTCGGCTATGAAATTGTTACGGCTGATATAAAGATCTGCCGTAAAAAATGCAATAAGCACAATAACAGATATTAGGATTTTGCGCACCTTTTTCATTTTCATTCCGTCCTTATTATTAGTTCAAAAATCCACGCATAATAGCAATAAACTGCTCTGTTGTTGCGGTAAACAACAGAGTGTTAAGGGCAAAAAGGAAATTTACTATTATACAACGTGTGACATATACCCACTTTTTCGTTTTTCGCTTATCCACATTTGTAAGCTTAAACAGATTTTCAAGACCAAGGCACAGACCGTTATAGATACCGCCTATTATATAGGGGAATGAGAACCCGTGCCACATTTCCATAACGAACATTGTCGCAAAGCCAACGCAAGATGATGCAATCCGCCCAAGCTTCTTTCCGTTTAAGACAACAAATATATGCTCACGTACCCAGTCGGAGAGGGTGATGTGCCAGTTACGCCAAAAGAGGGTAAATGAAGGTGAGCTAAGGGGTTTTCGGAAGTTTTCAGGGACTGTAAAGCCCATTGCCGAGCCTGTTGCTATTGCAATATCGCTGTACCCTGAAAGGTCAAGATACACTGTTATATAGCTTAATACTATAATTGCAAGGCTTAAATACCAGGTTAGCTCCATATCGAGTATGTGGGAAAATACCGCCGACACAAACCACAGTACCACCATTTTTTTAAACATACCGCGGATAAACCGCTTAATATAGCCGATAAAATCCTCAAAAGTGAGTTTTTTTGGGTTTGTGTAAACCCTGAGCCAGTCACGGTACCTGAAAATCGGTCCTGCGGTAAATGTAGGGAAAAACAGTATGTAGTTTGCATAAGTAAAGAATGGAATATCCATTTGGGTGTAGTACACAAAATACAGTGCATCAACCGCCTTTAGCATATGGTATGCTATACCGATAAACACAATAAGCATCGGCAGTTGTGGTATAAATTCGTGTATACGTCCGTAAAAGAACGGCACTGTACATATCAGGCAGTACAGAACGAACAAAAATTTACGGCATCGCTTCCTGTGTGTAAGGTCCTTAATCATAATAAATGTGATTATGATATACAATAGGCTTATTAAAAGAAGCTGATAGGATATAATTCCGATAACAGCCATATTTGCAAGTATAAGCACCTTTGGGGCAAAGTCCCTTTTAAACAGGAGCCGTGACAGCCCTGAAATCAAAATCATAATGCCCGAGGTTATAAGGAGCAGAAAGAGAGTGTCTGCTTCAAGATACCACATAAAAATTTAGTCCTTTCAGATTTTGCTTTCTACTACCTGTGCGATTTCGTTAACTGTGTTCATAGGGAACAGTGTAATATCCTTCTGTGTAATCTCAATACCATAGGTTTCCTCAACAAAATGGATTATCTCAACTGCACCGAAGCTGTCAACGAACCCTTCGTTAAATAGATGCACATCGTTTGTAAAATCAGGATCGTCGCCAATCTCGAACTTGTCCTTTATAAACTCGCTAATTGTTTCTCTAACTGTCATTTTTATATATTCCTTTCTGT
>CAKSGP010000007.1 GCA_934454745.1 uncultured Clostridia bacterium | reverse complement strand
AGAACGGATAGTTCGCACTCTCTGCGCCCGCCTGGGTTATTGCATTAAAAAGCGTTGATTTACCAACGTTGGGCAAACCCACAATACCAAGTTTCATAATATTTCACTTCTCCTTTATTTTCAAGGGTTCTCAATTGGTCTGACACCAATTATTTTTATTCTTCACAAATTTTTATACTTAAATATCATATCATAACATTAAATAATAGTCAATTGTTTTGCAATTTTTTGTTTCAAATTATTGACGAAATGGAGTTATAGCTTGACAATCTATTATGACTTCTTTTTAAATTTTGAAGGTGTTGTTTCTGTGATGCTTCTAAAAACCTTTCTGAAATGATTTTCGGAATTAAAGCCAACCAGTCTGCTTATCGTAGAAATAGAATAGTTACTATTTTCTAAGTATTTTATTGCATTATTAATTTTGATCGAATTCAAAAAATTAACAGGTGTTTGCCCTAATTCCTTTTGAAACAAGTGGTAAAGCGTAGACTCACTAACACAACACCTTTTTGCTAAATCGGAAATAGAAAAATCATTATTCCAATTATCAGTAATGAATTCAAGAGCTGTTTGCAAGACTTTATCGTATGAAATATTCGACATAACCATTTGAGGAAGCACTTTTTTAAGCAGTGTATAAAACAATGAATATGCTTCCAATTCCTTAATATAGTCGATTGACAATAGATTGGATATTTTTATTAGGTCATTCTTGATTTCTTTATCGCAACAAATAATTTGAGGTTCATATAGAAACTGCTCATAGTGCATAAAACAACTCACATAAAGTACTTCAATTTCAGGGTTTCCGTACCACTCGGAATAACAATAAATATTCTCCGGAATAAATACGATATCCCCTTCGTTTACATTGAGCTTTTTATTCAAATAGATATAGGTTCCGCTACCTTTTATTATAACGCCAACTCGAGTTTTTCTTAGATTACTATTTCCGCGACAAAAATGATAATTATTAAATATATGCTTTGATGTGGAAAGCTCCGAAACATATATTTTTCCAATTTGCATCTTTTCATACACCTCCGACACAGCATAATTGCAGAATAGTTACTTTTTTTACAGTATACCATATTGAACAGATTTTTGCAAGATGATATAATAAAAAAATACAATAGGGAGGATTAGCTATGGAATTTACAGGAAAAATAGCAATTTCAACAGGAGCAGCATCAGGAATGGGACTTTTATTCGCACAAAATTTTGCGGCGCTTGGCGCAACCACTCTGACCGATGGTGGCAGAAATGCTGCCAGTGGGAGGTACTGACATATGAAAACGACATTTTTAAATCAAAATCGTCCATTGATTACAGGAATGATATTGAAGGATAATCCCGATAGCATAAGATTTGCAGTAAAAAATTCCATCTATGACGGTGCGGATTGCCTTGGTATACAGCTTGAATGTCTGAAGAAGGAATACAAAAGCAAAGAAAATTATGAAAAGATATTTGCTGCGTGTTCAGGACGACCAATATATATAACCAATTACAGAGGGGATGAAAACGATGGATTTTCAGACGAAGAACTTGCAGACGAACTTCTGGCGGCACTATCCTGCGGGGCAACACTTGGTGATGTTCCGGCAAGTTGGTTTGATTCAGATAGCGGAATGGGTATAGGTCTTGAGCTTTCTATGAAACAATCTGCAATTGATAAACAGATGCGTTTGATTGAAAAAATTCATCAGATGGGAAAGGAAGTTTTATTGTCCTCCCATGTTCTTAAATTCGTTTCAGCAGAAACGGTTTTGGAAATTGCCTATGAACAACAAAAAAGAGGCGCCGACATTGTTAAAATTGTAACAGCAGCAAATTCTGACGAAGAGCAAATTGAGAATTTAAGAATAACTACGTTGTTAAAAAAAGAGTTAAAGGTTCCGTTTTTGTTCTTATCCGGCGGTACACATTCTAAAATACATAGAATGATTGGGCCTCAGCTTGGCTGTATTTCCTATCTTGCAGTGAGAGAGCATGATGAACGTGCTGTTCCCACTCAGCCTACAATAAAAGCGGCAAAGTCTGTGAGAGATAATCTTGATTATTTGCCGGATGTTATAGAGAAAGGATGAAAATTATGAAAGCAATACTTGTAAATAATGATAAGAGTTTGAGATGGGATGAGGTTCCGAATCCTGTTCTTGCCGAAGATGAAGTTTTAATAAAGGTTGAATAGGCAGCTTTGAATCGTGCAGACCTTATGCAAAGAGAGGGCGACTATCCACCGCCTGAGGGTTGTCCGGAATGGATGGGACTTGAAGTTTCAGGCGAAATTGTTGAAATGACAGAGGGAGCAAAAGCAAAATCAAATTACAAAATTGGTGATAAAGTTTGTGCACTGCTTGGTGGTGGCGGTTATGCAGAATTTGTTTCTGTCAGATATGATATGTGTATGCCTGTGCCAAAGAACTGTACAATGGAGGAAGCGGCGGCAATTCCAGAAGCGTTTGCAACTGCATATCTCAAATTGTTTGTTGAAGGCCACGCTAAAGCAGGAGATACGTTGCTAATGCAGGCTGGTGCAAGCGGACTTGCCAGCGTTATTATCCCTATGGCAAAAGCATTTGGTTTGCGTGTTATTACTACAGTTATTAGCGATCCTAAAAATATTGAGCATCTTGGTGCCGACCTCGTAGTCGACACAAGAGAGAAAAACCTGCCTGAAATACTAAAAAAAGAAGAAGCACAAGGCAGGGCTGTTGATATTGCTATTGACTGTCTTGGCGGTCAAAATCTTGGTGACTGTCTACCCTACGTAAAATATGGATGTCGTTGGATAGTAATTGCGGCTCTTGCCGGAGCAAATACAACCATTGACCTTAAAAATATTTACAAAAAGAACATCAGAATTGTCGGCAGTACACTTCGTTCACGCACTCCTGAAATGAAAGCAAAAATTCTTGCAAATCTTGTCAATGAGGTATGGGAAAAGGTGGCCAACGGCGAGGTAAAGCCTACCGTATATAAGGTTCTCCCGATTACAGAAGCTGAAGAGGCACACGATATTCTATACCGTGGTGAAAATATAGGTAAGGTGGTTCTAAAGGTACAATGAAGATTGTAGCATTAAAATATGGAGAATCAGTATTCGGTGAAAACAATATTTTTAAAGGTGGCAGAGAAGATGTTCTTTTGCCGATTTCATTCACAATTTATTTGATACAAACTGAAGATAAAAATATACTTGTGGATGTAGGCTGTGATGATGGTGCAGGCTTTGAAATGTCGCAATTTAAAAAGCCAGTTGACGTATTAAAAGAATACGGACTTTATCCAAATGATATCACTGATGTTATCATTACACATTCACACCACGACCACATAGAAGCCATCAGGTATTATGAAAATGCCACTATACACATTCACAAAGATGAATTTGTTGTAGCCAAGCAGTATATTCCTGTAGGCTTTACCGTTCATTTGATTGATGATGAATTTTCATTAGCGGAGAATTTAACTATAAAGAAAATTGGTGGACATTCCGTTGGCTCCTGTATCGTTTTAGCAGATGACTATGTGCTGTGTGGCGATGAATGCTATTATGAAAAATGCTTAACGGACAAAATTTGCACAGGTTCATCCTATAACAAAGAGGAGAGCGAAAAATTCATTGTAGAATTCAGCAAAAATAAATACATTCCACTCCTGTTCCATGATTATAAAATCTTGCAAGGAAAATTAGGTTATTCTATTATTAAAAACTAAATATTATAATCAAGAAGATAATCCAATAGTGATTATCTTCTTGTGCTTTTTATGTATTCTTTCTGACACCAATTTTTTATGAAATATATAGTGTTGTACGGAGATATATAGACTTATACGAAACAGGTAGATGAACTACTATACCAAGTTTCATTTATTCCACTTCTCCTTATTCTTTAAGCTGTTTAATCTTTTGAATTAATTGCAAATGCTTTTATCATCTGCATAATAGCCAATTATATGATAAATATTTATAATGTTATATCACACTATTTACGGTATGTCAATATAGCCATATTCCCTTTATATAACAAAAAAACGCAGTAACAAAGACTGCGTTGTTTGTGCTTTAATTAGTCAACCAACTCAAGAACTGCCATCAGAGCTTCGTCACCGCGACGCTCACCAAGCTTGTATATTCTTGTGTATCCGCCGTTTCTGTCAGCATACTTCGGAGCGATTTCGTTGAAAAGCTTTGTTACAACGTCCTCCTTTGTGATATATGCCAAAGCCTGACGGCGTGCTGCAAGAGTGCCCTTCTTGCCAAGAGTTATCATCTTTTCTGCCATACTTCTTGTTTCCTTAGCACGTGTAAGAGTTGTTGTCATCTTACCGTTCTCAAGGAAGCTTGTAACCTGGTTACGAAGCATTGCTCTTCTCTGATCTGTGGGCATTCCTAATTTTCTCTGTCCCGGCATAACCGTACCTCCTTAATCTTCTTCTTTCTTAAGGCAAAGACCTAATCCATATAATTTGTTAATTACTTCTTCAAGCGATTTTCTGCCAAGGTTTCTTACCTTCATCATATCTTCCTCAGATTTGTTTGAAAGGTCCTCAACAGTGTTTATTCCGGCACGTTTCAAGCAGTTGTAGGAACGAACTGAAAGGTCAAGCTCTTCGATAGTCATCTCAAGCACCTTTTCCTTCTTGTTCTCTTCCTTCTCAACAATAACGTCTGTCTTCTTCGCTTCCTCTGACAGGTCAACGAACAACAGCAAAAGCTCGTTCATAATCTTTGCTGCAAGTGAAACAGCGTCGTCGGGCTTTATAGTACCGTTTGTCCATACTTCAACCGCAAGCTCCTCACGGTCTGTGTACTGACCTACACGTACATTGTCAACAGTATAGTTAACCTTTGTTACAGGTGTGTAGATTGAGTCCATGGGGATAACACCTATAATCGGCTGAAGCTCTGCCTTGTTTCTTTCTGCCGATACGTATCCTCTGCCCTGTGATATTGTTATCTCTGCATTGAGTTTTGCATCAGAATTCAACGTAGCAATATGCAAGTCAGGATTGATAATCTCAATATCGCTGTCGCATTTTATATCACCTGCTGTTATTTCCTGTGCACCCTTTGCTTCAATATAAACAGTCTTAGCTTCATCACTGTGAAGCTTGATAGCCATCTTTTTGAGATTAAGAATAATCTCGGTTACGTCCTCTAAAACACCGGGAACTGTTGAAAATTCGTGCTGTACACCCTCTATCTTTATTGATGTGCAAGCTGCACCCGGTAGAGATGAAAGCAAAATTCTTCTCAATGAATTACCGATTGTTGTACCGTAACCACGCTCTAACGGACCTACGACAAATTTGCCGTATGTACCGTCTTCACTCAATTCTGTACACTCAATGTTAGGCTTTTCCATTTCTATCATATCGGAACCCTCCTTCTAAACTTAATCGGCAACCTATGCCAATCCTAATATATTCATTCCACTTACCGAGGGTAACGTCTTATATACGGCATAAATCCGTATATAATAACCCGAGCAAACTGATGAGGACATAAATGCCGCCATCAATCTCTGCGTTAGTGTTATTATCTTGAATAAAGCTCGACAATAAGGTGTTCCTCAACATCATAATCGATGTCTTCTCTGTCTGAAAGCTGAAGCACTCTGCCCTCAAGCTTGTTCTTATCCATACTTAACCACTTCGGAATTATTCTCTTTTCGTTAGCTTCTACGATTTCCTTCATTCTTGCTGATGATTTGCTCTTTTCTCTTACAGCTACAACATCACCCGGCTTTACAAGGTATGACGGAATGTCTACCTTAGCACCGTTTACAAGGATGTGACCGTGATTAACGATCTGACGAGCTTCCTTACGTGTATTTGCAAGACCAAGTCTGAATACTACATTGTCAAGTCTTGACTCAAGTATTCTTAGCAAGTTCTGACCTGTAATACCTGACTGCTTTGTAGCCATTACATAGTACTTTCTAAACTGCTTCTCCAATACTCCGTAGATAAACTTAACCTTCTGCTTTTCGTTAAGCTGTATGCCGTACTCCGACTGCTTCTTTCTTGACTGCTTCGGATTTCTGTTTGTGCTCTTATCGTAACCCATTACTGACGGCTCGATGCCGAGAGTCTTACATCTTTTTACGATAGGCTGCATATTTCTTGCCATGCTATTAACCTCCTATACAATTCACTGATTAAACTCTTCTTCTCTTTGGCGGTCTGCAACCGTTATGAGGAATCGGAGTAACGTCCTTAATCATTGTTACGCTAAGACCTGTTGCCTCTAATGCTCTGATCGCAGCTTCACGGCCTGCACCCGGTCCCTTTACGTATACTTCTACAGTCTTCATACCGTGCTCTTTTGCAGCTTTTGCAGCTGTTTCTGCAGCTGTCTGTGCAGCAAACGGAGTGCTCTTTCTTGAACCTCTGAAGCCAAGACCACCTGCGCTTGCCCATGATATTGCATTTCCGGCTGTATCAGTGATTGTAACTATTGTATTGTTAAAGGTTGAGCGGATATGAGCTGCACCCTTTTCAACGTTCTTTCTATCACGACGACGTGTACGTGTAGTTTTCTTTGCTACTTTAGCCATTTACGAGTCCCTCCTTAATTATTTCTTCTTACCTGCTATGGTCTTCTTCGGACCTTTGCGGGTTCTTGCATTATTCTTTGTGTTCTGTCCTCTTACAGGAAGGCCCTTTCTGTGTCTGATACCACGGTAACATCCGATTTCCATCAAACGCTTAATGTCTAAAGCAACCTGTCTTCTCAAGTCACCCTCAACCGTGTATTCATTGTCAATTGTTTCACGAAGTGAGTTTACCTCGGCATCTGTAAGATCCTTTACTCTTGTATCCGGATTAATGCCTGTTTTTGCCAGAATCTTCTGACTACTCTTAAGGCCTATTCCGTAGATATAAGTAAGACCGATTTCAACTCTCTTGTCTCTTGGTAAATCAACACCTGCTATTCTTGCCATACTTTTCTACACCTCCATTAAAGATATCATCAAAAAATTATTAGTGTTGTCTTTGGCTTATACCCTATAAGCCAATTTAAAATTAAGGTATGTGATTAACCCTGCTTCTGCTTATGCTTAGGGTTTGCACAAATTACCATAACTTTGCCTTTTCTTTTAATAACCTTGCACTTTTCGCAAATAGGTTTTACTGACGGACGTACTTTCATTTTATTACCTCCTACGTTATTACTTAGAACGCCATGTTATTCTGCCGCGTGTTAAATCGTAAGGACTCATTTCCATAGTAACCTTATCACCGGGCAAAATCTTGATGTAGTTCATTCTCAGCTTGCCTGAAATGTGTGCCAACACCTGGTGGCCGTTTTCAAGCTCTACTTTAAAGTTTGCGTTGGGCAGAGTTTCAATAACTGTGCCTTCAACTTCTAAAACGTCATCCTTAGCCATTATTTTACTCCTTTATGAGTTCAGAAATCGCCGCAGCATATAATTCTCTGCTGTGCCGCCTTCAATAGAAGCTGCGATTTCTTCCGAAACGTTATAAGTTCCTTGTATATGCTTGAGCTTCTTTTTTTTAGGAGCTTCAAGCCTACGTGATGCACCGTCTGCAACATATACATAGTTACTTTCTAATGCAACCACCACAAAAGCCTTTCCGTTGTCACGGCCCGCCTTTGAGCGAACCATTTGCCCTATACGATATTCCATACCGCACCTCTCTTACAGAGTCAGGATTTCGCAGCCATCACGCGTTATAGCAACTGTGTTCTCGTAATGGGCTGCAAGGCTGCCGTCCAATGTCACAACGGTCCAGTCATCGTCTAAGACGTTTACTCGGTAGTTACCGGCGGTTACCATAGGCTCAATCGCCAATGTCATACCTGCTGCAAGTCTTACGCCTCTGCCCATTACTCCGAAATTCGGAACCTCCGGGCTTTCGTGCAGTTCCCTGCCGATACCGTGACCGACCAAGTCACGGACAACGCCATAGCCTCGTTCCTCTAAGAATGTCTGAATTGTATGCGAAACATCGCCGAGTTTCACACCGTGCTTTATTACCGATATTCCCTCAAAAAAGCTCTGCTTTGTGTCATCTATAAGCTTTTGAGCCTCATCTGATATTTTTCCGACTCCGAAAGTTCTTGCAGCGTCCGAATGCCAGCCATCAAGTATGCAACCCATATCTATGCTTACAATGTCGCCCTCGCGAAGTACCTTTTTGTTTGACGGTATTCCGTGAACAACCTCATCATTAATTGATGCACATATTGTTGCGGGGTATCCGTTGTAGTTTAGAAAGTTCGGTGTAGCACCGTGCTTTTTGTAAAAATTATACGCTACTGTGTCAAGCTCCTTTGTTGTTATTCCCGGCTTGATTTTATCCTCAAGTATCAAAAACAGCTCCTTTGTAAGCTTGCACGACTCACGCATTTTATCAATTTGTTTTGCAGATTTAATGGAAATCATTAAATCACTCTCCAAGTCCAAGAGCCTTTGCTACATTTGCAGTAGTGTCTTTTAGTTCTTCCTCGCCCTGTGCAACAGCTAAGATACCCTTTGACTCATAGAACTTCTTAATAGGTTCTGTCTGCTCGTGGTAAACCTTAAGTCTGTTAGCGATGGTTTCGGGAACGTCATCTTTTCTGCAAATCAGCTCACCGCCGCAGTTATCGCATATACCCTCTTTTTTAGGTATCTTTGATATGATATTGTAAGGTGTTCCGCACTTTGAACATTCACGTCTTGAAGAAAGTCTTGTAACAATCTTCTCATCATCAACCTCAAGAAGCAAAACCTTATCAATCTCAACTCCTGCAGCATCAAGTGCCTCAGCCTGTGCAGTTGTTCTGGGGAATCCGTCAAGGATAAATCCCTTGTCACAATCAGGCTGAGCCAAACGCTCTTTTACTATTGCTACTATGACATCGTCCGGAACAAGCTTGCCTTCGTTTATATACTTCTCTGCAAGCTTTCCGACCTCTGTCTGTTCTTTTATAGCGGTTCTCAGCATTAATCCTGTCGAAATGGTACTGATACCAAGCTTTTTCTCCAATAATTCGCCCTGAGTTCCTTTTCCTGCTCCAGGGGGTCCCATAAGAATTAATCTCATAATTTTGCCTTTCTGCACCTTGTGCAACCTAAACCGCTTCGGCACGGAGAATGTCATACACTCTCCGAAATCCGATTATTCAAGGAATCCCTTATAATGACGCATCATCATCTGTGATTCCATCTGCTTTACAGTTTCCAATGCAACTCCGACCATAATCAATAGTGAAGTACCGCCTATCTGCAATGATGTGTTGCCTGTTATAGCACCAACAATGATAGGTAATACAGCAACTATGCCTAAGAACAATGCACCAATAAAGTTAAGTCTTGATGTTACCTTGCTCAAATAGTCGCTTGTTGGCTTACCCGGACGTATACCAGGAATATAGCCGCCACTCTTTTTGATGTTATTTGACATCTCAATCGGGTTGAACTGAATTGTTGAATAGAAGTATGTGAAGAATATTATCAATAGGAAGTATAATACTCCATATACTACTGTTGTCCACGCAGGACCGCTTGTTGAAAGACAGTTAAGGATTGTTCCGCCAAAACCTGTTGTAGGAACGTTACCGCCCTTTAAAAGTCGTACTATGGTTGACGGGAAAGCCATAATCGATGATGCAAAGATTATCGGCATAACTCCGCCTGCAGCTACCTTTATGGGGATATTTGTGCTCTGACCGCCGTACATCTTTCTTCCCACAACACGCTTAGCGTACTGAACAGGAATACGTCTTTCGGCATCTGTAAACAGTACAACAAGTGCAATCGCTGCTATTGCTATTACCAATATTGCAACCGCCCATACTGTACCCTTAGCACTAAATGAACCTCCGCCTAAAACGTAAGTCCTTACAACTGAGCTTATTGCAGTCGGTATTCTTGAAACGATACCTGCAAAGATAATCATTGATATACCATTTCCAAGTCCCTTTTCTGTAATTAATTCACCAAGCCATACGATGAATGCTGTACCTGCTGTGAATGTAAGCACAATCACGAAAAAGGATAGTACACCGGGATTTGAAACAGGGCTTATACCTGATGTTGCAGCCATATTGTTAAGTGTAACATACAAGCCTGCACCCTGAACAAATGCAAGTATTATACCTACATATCTTGTTATTTTGTTAATCTTCTTTCGGCCCTCAACACCTTCTTTTGAAAGTCTTTCAAGTGCCGGAATAGCTACTGTAAGCAGCTGGATAATAATTGATGCGTTGATGTAAGGTGATACACCCAGCGCAAGAACTGTTGCATTCTGGAAGGCACCGCCTGTGAACGTATCAAATAAGTTGAATAGGTCCATACTGCTACCTGCAGCAAGGAAACTCTTCATCGCTTCTGCATTTAGAAACGGAACAGGAATTGCTGCACCGAATCTGAAAACTACAAGCATCAGGAGTGTGAATAGGATTCTGCGTCTTAAATCAGGAATTCTAAATGCGTTTCTGATTGTTTCGAGCATCTCAGATCACCTCTGCCTTTCCGCCTGCCTTTTCAATTTTTTCTTTAGCTGACTCGCTGATCTTTGCTACCTTAACATTAACCTTTTTTGTAACTTCGCCTCTGCCAAGGAACTTTACACCATCAAGAGTCTTGCTGATTATGCCCTTTTGGAGTAGGCTCTCAGCTGTTACTTCATCACCATCGTTAAACTTGTCGAGCACTTCTACGTTTACTGATACATACTTCTTAGCGAAGATGTTAGTAAATCCACGCTTCGGCAAACGTCTGTATAACGGCATCTGACCGCCTTCAAAACCCGGTCTTACTCCGCCGCCGCTTCTTGCCTTCTGACCCTTATGGCCTCTGCCTGAAGTCTTGCCGACACCTGAACCGATACCACGGCCAACGATTTTCTTTCTGTGAGTTGACCCCTCAGCGGGCTTCAATTCTTCAAGTCTCATTCGCTGCACCTCCCTGCTCAAATTTCTTCTACTGTTACAAGGTGTGATACCTTGTTTATCATTCCTCTGATCTGCGGGTTGTCGTTATGTTCAACAACTGAGCGGATCTTCTTAAGTCCAAGAGCCTCAACAGTCTTGATCTGATCCTGCTTTCTGCCGATTGTGCTCTTCACCAAAGTAATTTTTAATTTAGCCATTACTTAACCATTCCTTTCTGTTAATCAGTACTTGATTAACCTCTGATCTGGTCTACGGTCTTGCCGCGAAGCTTTGCAACTTCCTCAATGCTCTTCAATTCCGACAGACCCGCAATTGTTGCATTTACAACGTTACGCTTATTGTTTGAACGCAAGCATTTTGTTCTGATATCCTTTATACCTGCAAGCTCCAATACTGCACGGGCAGCACCGCCTGCGATAACACCAGTACCTTCTTTAGCCGGCTTAAGGAGAACCTTACCTGCACCGTCAACACCGATTGCTTCATGCGGAATTGTTGTACCTACCAAGGGAACTCTTATAAGGTTCTTCTTAGCAGCCTCAATACCTTTTCTTATAGCCTCAGGAATTTCAGCAGCCTTACCTGAACCGCTTCCTACGATACCGTTACCATCGCCTACTACTACTAAGGCACTGAATCTCATAGTACGTCCGCCCTTAACTGTCTTTGATACACGGTTAATTGCAACAACGTTTTCTTCGAGCTCATAATCTTTAGCATCTATTCTTTCAGTCACTTGTTTGCTCCTCCTATCTATTAGAATTCCAAGCCGCCTTCTCTTGCACCCTCTGCAAGAGCAGCAACTCTACCGTGATATACATATCCGCCTCTGTCGAATACAACATTCTTTATGCCTGCTGCAAGTGCCTTTTCAGCTATTGCCTTACCTACAAGCTTTGCACCCTCAGTGTTGGATCCGTTACCCTCAAAGCCCTTTTCAAGACTTGAAGCAGCTACAAGTGTAACACCGTTTACATCATCGATAACCTGAGCGTAAATATGGTTCAAGCTTCTGAATACGTTAAGACGAGGTCTCTCCGCAGTACCGGAGATGTTCTTTCTTACTCTGTAATGACGCTTAATTCTCGCCTGATTTTTATCTTTCATCTTTATCATTTTAAGAACTCTCCTTTCAATTATTTCTTCTTAGCACCGGTCTTACCTTCTTTACGTCTGATGTACTCATCAGCGTACTTGATACCCTTGCCCTTGTACGGTTCCGGAGCTCTGAAGCTTCTGATCTTTGCTGCAACTGCGCCTACACGCTCTTTGTCAGCACCCTTTACTACGATCTGGTTGGGAGCCGGTACCTCAATTGTGATACCTGCTTCTGCCTCAAAATTAACCGGGTGTGAGTAACCCAAAGTTAAGTTCAAAGTCTTACCCTGCATTGCTGCTCTGTAACCAACACCGTTGATTTCAAGATTCTTTGTGAAGCCTTCTGTAACACCGATTACCATATTGTTTACAAGTGTTCTTGTAAGACCGTGAAGTGATCTGTGCATCTTATTGTCTGAAGGACGAACGATTGTTATTGTATCGCCTTCGATTTCAACCTTCATATCAGGATGAAGCTGTCTTGTCAAAGTTTCCTTTGCACCCTTTACTGTGATAACATTATCAGCAGTAACATCTACCTTAACTCCCGCAGGAATTGCGATAGGCGTTCTACCTATTCTTGACATAGGATTTTCCTCCTTAACTTAAATTTCCTCTGCCGTATATGGCAGGCTTTCAGTTTTTATGTGTTTATGGTTGTCGTTACCAAACGAAGCAAAGTACTTCGCCGCCGACGTTCTCTTTACGAGCCTCTTTGTCTGTCATAACGCCCTTTGAAGTTGAAACAATTGCTGTTCCTAAGCCCTTTAATACGCTGGGCATTTCCTCAGCACTTACGTAATATCTCAAGCCCGGCTTTGATACTCTCTTAAGACCTGATATTACTCTTTCGCCTGACGGACTGTATTTAAGTGTCATTCTGATAACATTCTGCTTGCCGTCTTCTATAATCTGATAACCCTTTATATATCCTTCATTAGCAAGAATTTCAACGATTGATTCCTTCATCTTTGATGACGGACAATCAACTGTTTCGTGCTTCTGAGTATTAGCGTTTCTGATTCTTGTTAGCAAGTCAGCGATAGGATCAGTGATTTGCATTTAAGTTACCTCCTTCCGCAGCAAAAGTGATTTGCTGCTGACGTGTTTACGAATAATCAATTCGTCCTTCTATAAAAATTACGGTTAATTACCAGCTTGCCTTCTTTACGCCGGGGATCTGTCCCTTGTATGCAAGCTCTCTGAAGCAGATACGGCAGATGCCGAACTTACGAAGATATGCGTGCGGTCTGCCGCAAATCTTACATCTTGTATAGAACTGTGTGCTATACTTAGGTGTTCTCTGCTGTTTAACCTTCATAGATGTTTTTGCCATGATTTTGTTCCTCCTTTAACCTGCTACCTGCATTAGTTTGCAAACGGTGCACCGAAAAGCTTTAATAGCTCACGTGCTTCTTCGTCTGTCTTTGCAGTAGTAACAAAGTTAATATCCATACCTCTGATTTTATCAATCTTATCATAGTCGATTTCAGGGAATATGAGCTGTTCTTTGATACCGAATGAGAAGTTGCCTCGTCCGTCAAAGCCGTTTGCACTTATACCTCTGAAGTCACGTACACGCGGTAGAGCAACGTTGAACAATCTGTCCATGAACTCATACATCTTGTCACGTCTTAAAGTAACCTTACAGCCGATTATCATGCCCTCTCTGAGCTTAAAGTTAGCGACTGACTTTCTGGCACGTGTTAGAACCGGCTTCTGACCTGTTATAGCAGCGAGGTCTGCACAAGCAGCATCTAATACCTTTGAGTTCTCCTTAGCTTCGCCAAGACCAATGTTGATTGTTATCTTTGAAAGCTTCGGAATCTGCATAACGCTCTTGTAACCGAACTTGCTCATAAGAGCCGGTGCGATTTCCTGATTATACTTATCCTGTAATCTACTCATTATCTAAATGTACCTCCTCTCAATCAATCGTTAAATGTTTCGCCGCACTTCTTGCAGTACTTAGCCTTTGAGCCGTCGTCAAATATCTTAACGCCTACTCTTGCTGCCTTACCGCACTTAGGGCAAACTCTCATAACGTTTGATGCGTCGATGGGCATTTCCTTTTCGATTATAGCGCTTGCCTGACCCTGCATTCTTGCTTTCTGATGCTTCTTAGCCACTGCCACGCCTTCAACGATAACCTTGTTTTCCTCCGGAAATGCTGCTATAACATTTCCCTCTTTGCCCTTATCTTTACCGGCAATAACTACTACCTTATCGCCTCTTTTTACATGCATTTTATTCATTTCCGACTTCCTCCTTAATTAAAGAACTTCCGGAGCCAATGAAAGAATCTTCATGTATTCTTTGTCTCTGAGCTCTCTTGCAACCGGCCCGAAAATACGAGTACCTCTGGGGTTCTTGTCGTCTTTTACTATTACAGCTGCATTTTCGTCGAATCTGATATATGAACCGTCAGCACGTTTTGACATATTTACAGTTCTTACAACAACAGCCTTAACAACGTCGCCTTTTTTAACAACGCCGCCTGGTGTTGCCTTTTTAACGCTACAAATAATTTCATCGCCAACAGTCGCATATCTCTTTTTTGAGCCGCCCATAACACGGATACACATAACTTCTTTAGCACCGGTATTGTCAGCAACTTTCAAGCGTGTCTGTACCTGAATCATTATGAAATCCTCCTTCCGAAATAGCTTACTTAACTTTTTCTACTATTTCTACCAATCTCCATCTCTTGTTCTTTGAGAGGGGTCTTGTTTCCATTACCTTTACCTTATCACCGATCTGGCATACGTTTTCCTCATCATGAGCCTTCAGCTTATAGGTACGTTTTACGATCTTGCCGTAAAGCGGGTGTTTTACGTTATATTCAATAGCTACAACGATAGTCTTGTCCATTTTGTTGCTGACTACCTTACCTATCTTTACCTTACGTCTGTTTCTTGTTTCCACAGATATGTGCCTCCTTTCAAGCAATATAAATCTGTTTTACTAAGTTAACCCTGAAGTTCACGCTCGTGAACAATGGTAAGAATACGAGCAATCGTCTTCTTAACTTCAGTAATTCTCTTGGGATTTTCTAACTGGTTTACTGCCTTTTGAAAACGCAGATTGAATAGCTCCTGCTTGCAATCCTGCAGCTTTGCCTCGAGCTCAGCGGTTGATAAATCTCTGATTTCGTTTATTTTCATTACTGCTCACCATCCTCACGTTTAACAAACTTACACTTGATTGGGAGCTTGTGCATTGCAAGACGCATTGCTTCACGAGCAACTTCCTCTGAAACGCCGTCCATCTCGAACAATACTCTACCCGGCTTAACTACTGCTACCCAGTACTCCGGAGCACCCTTACCTTTACCCATTCGAACACCTGCCGGCTTTGCTGATACAGGCTTATCCGGGAATATCTTTATCCATACTTTACCGCCACGCTTGATATATCTTGTCATAGCAATACGGGCAGCTTCTATCTGTCTTGATGTTATCCATGCCGGCTCTGTTGCCTGCAAACCGAATGTTCCGTTTGTGACCTTATTGCCGCGAAGAGCTTTACCCTTCATTCTGCCACGCATAACACGTCTGAATTTAACTCTCTTAGGTAATAACATTACTGCTCTCCTCCTTTTGAGTTATTTCTTCTCTCACGTCTTTCGCCGTTAGGACGACGTGTGCCCTTACCGTCACGGCGACCGCCTTTTGCGTCACGGCGCTTATCCTTTGCCTGAGCCTCTGCTTCCTTCTTTCTGCCTTCAGCTACGTTTAGGATTTCGCCCTTGTAGATCCAAACCTTAACACCTAAGATACCGTAAGTTGTCTTTGCCTCTGCAAAACCATAGTCGATATCTGCACGAAGTGTCTGTAGCGGAATTGTACCCTCGTGGTACTGCTCTGTTCTTGCAATTTCTGCACCGCCTACACGGCCTGAGACTGCAGTCTTGATACCCTTAACGCCCATTCTCATAGCTCTACCCATAACCTGCTTCATAGCACGTCTGAATGAGATACGGTTTTCAAGCTGTGCTGCGATGTTCTCTGCAACAAGCTGTGCGTTTGTATCAGGGTTCTTAACTTCCATTATGTTGACATTAACTGTCTTGTTTGTAAGCTTTTCGATCTGAGCCTTAAGCTTATCAATTTCTGCACCGCCACGGCCAATGATTATACCCGGCTTTGCAGCGTGGATTGTTATAAATACTCTGTTCTGCTTTCTTTCGATACCAATTTTTGCGATACCGGCACTAAAGCAAAGTTCTTTAACAAATTTTCTTATCTTGTGATCCTCTACAAGCTGGTCACCGAAATTCTTCTTATCTGCGATCCATTTCGAGTCCCAGTCCTTGATCACGCCGACTCTGAGTCCATGCGGATTAACCTTCTGTCCCATGAGTTAACCTCCTTCTTATTAGTCTTCCAATTCCTTAACCACTAATGTGATATGGCTGGTTCTCTTTAAGATTCTATAAGCTCTGCCCTGTGCTCTGGGCTGAATTCTTTTAAGTGTAGGACCCTGTGTAGCATAACATTCTGATACTACAAGCTTATCAGCGTCCATATTGTTGTTATTTACCGCATTAGCAACTGCTGATGCGAGAAGCTTACCAACGTATTCACATCCTGACTTCGGTGTGTTCTTTAAGATTGCCTCTGCTACCTTAACAGGCTTATTTCTGATAAGGTCAAGAACGATCTTTACCTTTCTTGATGAAATACGGGCATATTTTACTGTTGCACGTGCTTCCATTTAGGAAATCCTCCTTCCAATCGTTTTGATTGTATTTTCTCTGAAATTCTCTATAACGAATATTCCCTATTATCTTGATGTCTTTGCACCTGCATGACCTTTGAAGGTTCTTGTGGGTGCAAACTCGCCAAGCTTATGTCCAACCATGTCTTCTGAAACGAAAACCGGAACATGCTTTCTTCCATCATGAACTGCGATTGTGTGACCAACCATTTCGGGGAATATAGTCGAAGCTCTTGACCAGGTCTTAACAACCTTTTTCTCGTTAGCTTCGTTCATCGCATCGATTCTTTTCATAAGACGCTCTTCAACGAAAGGTCCTTTTTTAATCGATCTGCTCATTCTCTGTTCCTCCTTTTATGAACAATATAAGGACAAATTACTTGTCGTTTCTTCTCTTAACAATGAACTTGTTTGTTCTGTTCTTGCTCTTTCTTGTCTTAAGACCAAGTGCAGGCTTACCCCAGGGAGTAACCGGTGCAGGACGTCCGATAGGTGACTTACCCTCACCACCGCCGTGCGGGTGATCGTTCGGGTTCATAACTACGCCTCGAACTGTCGGTCTCCAACCCATGTGACGCTTTCTTCCGGCTTTACCGATTGAAATGTTCTCATGCTGCTGGTTACCAACTGAACCGATTGTTGCCTTACAGTTAAGTGCTACAAGTCTTACCTCGCCTGAAGGAAGTCTAACCTGTGCATAACCGTTCTCTTTAGCCATAAGCTGTGCGCTCTCGCCTGCTGATCTTACAAGCTGACCGCCCTTGCCCGGGTGGATTTCCACGTTGTGTATCAATGTACCTACGGGGATATCCTTTAGGAACAATGCGTTACCAACCTTGATATCAGCGCCTTCGCCTGATTCTACCTTCATACCGTCTGTAAGACCTTCAGGTGCGATTATATATGCCTTAACACCGTCCTCATACTGAAGAAGTGCAATATTTGCTGATCTGTTCGGATCGTACTCAATACCGATAACAGTTGCAGCCATTCCGTCCTTCTGACGCTTGAAGTCTATAATTCTGTACTTCTGCTTGTTACCGCCGCCTCTGTGACGAACTGTGATTCTACCATAAGAGTTTCTTCCGGCATTCTTGTTCTTCTTTGCAAGAAGTGAACGTTCCGGAGTCTTCTTTGTGATCTCAGCAAAATCTGAAACCGTCATAAATCTTCTGGCAGGCGATGTAGGATTATACTTTCTGATAGCCATTATCCTTTACTCTCCTTTATCTAATTTCTGGATTTCTTCTTATTAAATAGGATTACATATCAAAGAACTCGATTGTCTTTGAATCCTTCTTAAGAGTAACTATTGCCTTCTTCCATGAAGCACGTCTACCCTCGTAACGTCCCATTCTCTTAAGCTTACCATCGTAATTCATTGTGTTTACTTTAGCAACCTTAACTCCGAAAACCTCCTCAACTGCATACTTGATTTCAAGTTTATTTACAGTCTTTGGAACTTCGAAAGTGTACTTCTTGATTTCATTACCCTCTTTGTCAGTTTCAACCTTCATTGATTTCTCAGTGATGATAGGTCTTTTGATGATATCGTATGAATTCATTATGCATACACCTCCTCAATCTTTGTAACAGCGTCCTTTGAAAGAACGATTGCCTTGTGCTTTAAAATATCATAGGTGTTAAGTGTGCCAACGTGTGCAGCATCAACGCCCATAATGTTTCTTGCTGACTTATAGATTGTGCTGTCTGCATCAGCTGTTACGATAAGAGCTGATGAAACCTCAAGTCCCTTAAGCAATGCAGCAATCTTTGCTGTCTTTATTTCCTCAAGTGAAAGTCCGTCTACAACATATACAGCGTAATCGTTGTACTTAGCTGTAAGAGCTGACTTAAGAGCTATTCTCTTAATCTTCTTATTTATACTGTAGCGATAGCTTCTGGGCTTAGGACCTAAAGCAACGCCGCCGCCTACCCATTGCGGAGCACGGATACTACCCTGTCTTGCACGACCTGTACCCTTCTGTCTCCACGGCTTCTTACCGCCGCCGCGAACTTCTGTACGAGTCTTTGTATTCTGTGTAC